>CANRBX010000019.1 GCA_947628955.1 uncultured Lachnospiraceae bacterium
TCCGGCGGTACACAAATCTACAAGGAGGTGCACCATTTCATGGCAAAAGTGGAACTGAAGAAACCGATCGTGGAAGAGATTTCAGAGAACATCAAGGATGCCCAGTCTGTGATTCTGATTCATTACAGCGGCATCACGGTGGAAGCGGACACAGAGCTCCGCAAAGAGTTCAGGGAAGCCGGCATCACTTACAAAGTGTACAAGAACACAATGATGAACTTTGCGTTCAAGGGCACAGAGTGTGAGCCGCTGATCAAGCATCTGGAAGGCCCGAACGCGATCGCAATCTCCAAGGACGATGCAACTGCTCCGGCGAGAATCGTCTCAAAATACGCAAAGAAGGCTCCGACGCTGAAGATGCTCGCAGGCGTTGTCGAGGGCGGATACTATGACGAGAAGGCTGTGACAGCCCTGGCAGACGTTCCGTCGAGAGACGTTCTGCTCGGCAGACTGTTTGGCAGCATGCAGTCCCCGATCGCGAACCTCGCGCGTGTGCTTAACCAGATTGCTGAGAAGTCTGAGTAAGCGTTTTTCACTGCAAAACTGAGTTTGATACTTGAGCAGGCGAATGAACAGGGCAACTGTTCAGAAAAGACCGAACCGCAGCTGTGAAGAGACAGCGCGGACAAACTAATAATCAGGAGGAAAATAAAATGGCAAAACTGACAACAGCTGAGTTTATCGAAGCGATCAAAGAGTTATCTGTTCTTGAGCTGAATGAGCTCGTAAAGGCATGTGAGGAAGAGTTCGGCGTATCTGCAGCAGCAGGCGTTGTAGTTGCGGCAGCAGCAGGCCCGGCTGAGGAAGCTGAGGAGAAGACCGAGTTTGACGTAGAGCTGACCGAGGTTGGCCCGTCCAAGGTTAAGGTTATCAAGGTTGTGCGTGAGGCTACAGGCCTTGGCCTGAAAGAGGCAAAGGACGTAGTAGACAGCGCTCCGAAGGTGATCAAGGAGGGCATCTCCAAGGCAGAGGCAGAAGAGCTGAAGACAAAGCTCGAGGCAGAAGGCGCCAAAGTAACGTTAAAATAGTCGCGAAAGCTACGAGCCGTGCGAAGATAAAAACGGACGTCAGTGGACAGATCAGAATGATCTGGTCCGCAGGCGTCCGTTTTTAGATTCATAGGGCGACAGCCCGCGCACGAGGGAAATGCGAAGCATTTCGCGAGTGAGCACGGCTCGGACAGGAGAGAAGGTGCAACGCGCACGAGGGAAATGCGAAGCATTTCGCGAGTGAGCACGGCTCGGACAGGAGAGGAGGTGCAACGCGCACGAGGGAAATGCGGAGCATTTCACGAGTGAACGCGGTGCGCTCAGTCTGCGGAAGTGGGGCGACAGCCCATTTTACCCCTTCACTTCCGCATCTGCCTCATGATCGCGCACAGGCGGTCGATCCGCTGTATCTCCTGTGGGGATTTTCCGGCCTTCATCACGCCGATGATCGCCTCGGCCTCGGCGGGCGTGAAGGACATGCCGCCGTTTTGGGAGCGGGATGCCGCAGCCATCAGAAAAGAGAGCAGTTCGTTCTGATTTTTCCCCTGCGCCTGTTCCGCCAGGGCGGACAGCATCTGCAGCTTGGCCGGGTCAATATTGCCGAGGGCCGGATTGCTGATCCATGAATTGTCGTTCATATCTTTCCATCCTTTCCGTCACAGTGCCTTCTGGCACGCCGTTTTCCGGCACGGCACTGTGTGTTTCAGGGTCGGCGGAAGGCTCCTGCTGTGAGAACATGGAGTACAGTTCCATCGCGCTCATCAGCTGGATACACTGATCGATCATCTCCTGTTCCCCTGGTTCGCAGTAGCTGCGGATATCCGCCAGAATATCGAGCAGCTGCGGCGGTTCGCCGGGCACCGCACACGCGCTTACACAGTAGTCGCCGCGCGCATAAAACCGCAGGATATTCTGCAGCTCCATCATTTTGATGCAGACGGACAGCATCTTCTGGCCGTCGGGCCGGACATAGGGCAGAACTGCCTTGACGAGCTGGAGATGATTCTGGTTGGCGATCTGATCCAGTGCAGTCAGCATAGGGCCTCCGCACACTTTTTATTAAAATGTATGAGTCCGTAAACAGAAATATGCCGGATGAATATTTTATAACAGGACAGTCTGAGAACTGTCTGAAGAGAAACTGCAGAAAGGGGAACGGAAATATATGGCATCGCGGACGGTGATCGACGGAAATGCGTTTTACGAGATAGATGAGGAATGCATGCGGCACAGAGAAAATGAGAGGAGACGGATGGAGCAGCAGAGGCGGACGCAGTATGCGCAGAGAGCGGAGGCTGCGGAAAAACGGATCTGCCGGAACAGATCCCGGATATGATTTCAGGGCGCGGTCAAACTGCCGCGCCCTGTTTTTTCCGGGAGAAAATTTAGTTTTTGTGTGAAAAGAGGAAAGGATCAGAAATTCCCCCGGCAGATCAGATCAGCATCCGCAGCCGCAGCCGTTCCCGTTATTGTTCAGATACGAACCGTTGTTGTTTCCGCATCCGCAGAACAGGAGCAGAAGGATAATCCAGCAGCAGCTGTCCCCGCCGCCAAAGCCGTTGCTCAGAAGAGAGCCGCTGCCGCCGCATCCGCAGCAGGAGAGCAGGAGAATCAGCCAGATCAGGGAATTCCCGTTTGTTCCTTCACATCCACAGTTTGTTGCCGCTAAATCGCTCATGTTGTAATCCTCCGAAGATTTTCATTTACAGTCTATCATATGTGGCAGCCTGCCATGTGTTACAGCGGAGGGGAAAGACGGACATCTGCCTGCTCACGAGAACAGGAAGGACTCGAAGATTCCGTATACATTCATCATCCCGTAGCCCCATTCCGGGTTTGGATAAGAAAAGGCCCCGCTGCGGGCCGTGCCGCGCAGGAAGAGGCTGCGGATCTCCCGGGTGGTGAAATAGCGCGGCCGTTCCTGGCGCAGCCCGGACTCGACGAGAAGCGCGGCCGCTCCCGCGGTGATTGCGGAGGCGGCGCAGGAGCCCGTGAGGACCGAGTACTGGTCTCCGGGCACGGGAGCGGTCAGATCGACGCCGGGCGATGCGAAATCCGGCTTGACAAGGCCGTTTCTGGTGTAGCCGTGGCCGGAATTGATAAACAGACTGTTGTTGTACGCGCTGTATGCGCCGGCTGTGATCACAGAGGCGGCGCAGGAGGGAATGACGAGCGTTACATCAGAGTCCGGGGCGTAAAAGCGTATCATCGGGTCGGCAAGTCCCGTGATCGGGAGCCACAGGTGGAAGCTGCCGCCGACATAGATCTTGCTGACAATACGGATACGCCAGATGCCGGGAGTGGGGGCGAGAAAGCGGATCAGGGCGAGCTGCGCCCCGCTCAGCATCTCGACGACTGCATAAGTGAGCGTGATCCTGCTGTATTCGAGCAGAAAATCAAATTCGCGGGTGGTCCCGCTGCGCGGTTGCACCGGCTGGATGGTCTCACCGAGCGGCGAGGTAAAGCCGATGCTGTAGAGCTCCGGGGCATCCGCCCAGAATTCGGCTGTGAAGCCTCTGGTTTCCTGGTCTACGAGCAGCTCGATCTCCGTGAAATCCTCCGCGCCGCCCAGGCGGCCCTGAAAATGATGGCCCATGCCTGCCTCATTTCCGACGCCGGAGACCACATATACACCGGTGTTAAACTGCGCGGAGGTGAGCACGTCCTCCAGCGGCGTCACGCCTGTGTGTCCGCCCTGGCTGGTGCCGACGGAAATACAGATGACGAGCGGCATGCGCAGCTCTCTGGAGACCTGGATCATATAGCGGATCCCGAGCATCAGGTCGGTTTCCTGATAGGCAGTGGCCCCTTCCGGGATCAGAAAGTAATCGCGCAGATATTTTTTCGCCTGCTTGAGACGGACAAAGACGATCTTCGCTCCGGGCGCCGCCCCGCTGAAATCAGAAGCCGGATCAGCGGTTCCGCAGGCGATTCCGGCGACAGACGTGCCGTGGCCGGATTCATCGCGCTCCGGGACGATCTGCGCGGGATTTTCGGAGAACAGCGCCTGGTTGAGCATCCCGTCTGTGTACTCGCTCCCGTAGGGCAGCCCTTTCGGAGGGGTTCCGCTCTGTTCGGTCTGGTCCCAGATACGGACGATCCGCGTGCTTCCGTCTGTCCCGCGGAATGCCGGGTGCGTATAGTCGATGCCGGAGTCAAGAAATCCGAGAAGCACGCCCCGTCCGGTGAGATTCAGATAGGGCTGCAGGCGGACCGGGAGAATGCCGGCCGCTTCCAGACTGACGGTATCCACCGGTGCGAAGAGCTTCGGGACACTGGAATAGCCGAGCTCTTCGACCGTCGCCAGGCGCTCGGAGAGCGGCGCGTGCAGGATGCTGTACTGGGTGTCGACGAGCTGCGGAGAGTACTGCGCAAGTTCGGTGTACAGGGATTCCGGGTCCGTCTGGTAGCGGAAAATGATATCAGAATAGTCCTCTGAGAGGATGGGAGAGACAGTGGAAATTTCCGTGTCAGGCATGGAAACACTCCTTGGCGCACAGCGCGGAGTTTTTATTATTCTATGAAGAAAGGGCAGAAAAAAGGACGCCGAAGCGTCCTGCAGCTGTATCTGGAACCGGAAAATGACGGGAACGGTTAAAATCCGCGCACATGCCTTTTGATCGCCTCAAAGCTCTCGCGGCTGATGACGTGCTCTATCTTGCAGGCGTCCTCCGTGGCGACCTTCGGGTCTACGCCGAGGGCGGTCAGCCAGGAAGAGAGAAGCTGATGGCGCTCATAGATCTCATCGGCGATCGCGCGCCCGGAATCGGTCAGATAAATATAGCCGGAATCGGCGACCGTGATATGCTTTTTCTCGCGCAGATTCTTCATTGCGATGCTGACGCTGGACTTCTTATATCCGAGCTCGGTCGCAATGTCCACGGAACGCACGACAGGAAGCCGCTGGCTCAGGATCAGGATTGTCTCAAGATAGTTTTCAGCTGATTCATTGATAAGCATAACTAATTCACCTCATACTGCAGATATACACAATGATTTCCGAATATGTTTCTCTTATAATAACAGGAAATCAGACATTTTACAAGAATTAAATTGCGGAGGACGTTCCGCGTAAATCCCAAAGCAGATCCCGCGGCGGGGGATATTCTGCATCTCCCAAAGACGTCTGAAATCCGTGCAAAAAGTTCTTGACAACTAATGAATGTTAGAATATACTAACACACGAAAGGAAGAGATAAAGGAGGTACGGATATGCCGTTATCTATGGTTAGTACTGGAAAACCGAGCAAAATAAAAAAAGTAGGCGGCAGGGAGGAAACCAGAAAGTTCCTCGAGAATCTGGGATTTGTCGCGGGCAGTATGGTTACGGTCGTCTCTGAGATCGGAGGGAATCTGATCGTCAATGTGAAGGATTCGCGCGTGGCGATCGGCAGGGACATGGCCAATAAGATCATGGTATGAGAAGACGGAGGAGATTATGAGAACGCTGAGAGAGGTTGCCTGCGGGCAGACGGTAAAGGTGACGAGACTGACCGGGGAGGGCCCGGTTAAGAGAAGGATCATGGACATGGGCATTACAAAGGGCGTGGATGTGTTTGTGCGCAAGGTCGCTCCGCTGGGGGATCCCGTGGAGGTGACGGTCAGGGGATATGAGCTGTCGCTGCGCAAGGCCGATGCGGAGATGATCATGGTCGAATAATTTTTTTTGATCAGAGATTAGACATAACTAATTAAAATAAGATACAACAAATTTAGATTAGTTTAAGAGGAAGATAGTTAGCTTAGACACACAAAAGGATACTGTCAAAGCAGGAGGAGCAGAGAAATGTCAATCAAGATTGCACTTGCGGGAAATCCGAACAGCGGCAAGACGACGCTGTTCAACGCGCTGACCGGCTCGAACCAGTTTGTCGGGAACTGGCCGGGCGTGACGGTCGAGAAAAAGGAGGGAAGGCTGAAGGGCCATAAGGACGTGGCAGTGATGGACCTGCCGGGTATCTATTCCCTCTCGCCGTACACGCTTGAAGAGGTGGTGGCCAGAAACTATCTGATCGGGGAACGGCCGGACGCGATTCTGAATATTGTGGACGGAACGAATATTGAGCGGAACCTTTACCTGAGCACGCAGCTTATGGAGCTCGGGATCCCGATGGTCATGGCGGTCAATATGATGGATGTCGTGAAGAAGAGCGGCGACAGGATCAATATCGGCAGGCTCAGCCAGAAGCTCGGCTGCGAGGTCGTGGAGATCTCCGCCCTGAAGGGGACGGGCGTGACGGAAGCGGCGGAGAAGGCCGCAGCGCTTGCGGAGAAGAGAAAGGCCGCGGCGCCTGTGCACGAGTTCGCGCCGGAGGTGGAGCGCGTGATCCGCGAGACGGAGGATCTGCTCGGGGACGAGATTCCGGAGGAAGAGAAACGGTTTTTTGCAGTCAAGCTGCTTGAGAAGGACGACAAGATCGGAGCGATGATGAAATCTGTGCCGGATGTGAGCGCACAGATTGCGGAGCTCGAGGAAAAATTTGACGACGACACGGAGAGCATTATCACGAACGAGCGCTACGTCTACATATCTTCGATCATCGGCGACTGCCTGAAGAAGGGGCGTAAGGGCGCGATGACCACGTCCGATAAGATCGACCGGATCGTGACAAACCGCTGGCTGGCGCTCCCGATCTTTGCAGTGGTCATGTTTATCGTGTATTATGTGTCTGTGACGACGGTCGGAACGGTCGCGACCGACTGGGCGAACGACGGCGTGTTCGGCGACGGCTGGTATCTCGCGGGGATCGGCAGATCCGCCTATGAGGAGGCCGTGGGCGAGTTTGACCGTGCAGATCAGATCCTGGCCGCGGCGGAGGCAAATGCGGCGTCTGCGGAGATCCTCGATGAGGAAGGCGAAGTGGCTGAGACGGTCGAGCTTACCGATGCGGTGATCACCGAGGCAGAGTCGGTTGCGGAGGCCGGTGAGCCGGACAATGCGGATTTCGGCATCTGGATCCCCGGCGTGCCGGTGTTCGTGGAAAGTGCGCTGGATGCGGTCGGCTGCGCAGGGTGGCTGAAGTCGCTGATCCTTGACGGTATTGTGGCCGGTGTCGGCGCGGTGCTCGGCTTCGTGCCGCAGATGCTGGTGCTGTTTATCTTCCTGGCGTTTCTGGAGTCCTGCGGCTATATGGCCCGCGTCGCGTTTATCATGGATCGTATCTTCCGGAAATTCGGCCTGTCCGGCAAATCCTTCATCCCGATGCTGATCGGCACGGGCTGCGGCGTTCCGGGCGTCATGGCCTCCAGGACGATCGAGAACGACAGAGACCGGAAGATGACGATCATGACGACCACGTTTATCCCCTGCGGGGCGAAGCTGCCGATCATTGCCCTGATCGCGGGCGCGCTTTTCGGGGGAGCCTGGTGGGTGTCCCCGAGCGCATATTTCGTCGGGATCGCGGCGATCATCTGCTCCGGCATTATTCTGAAGAAGACAAAAATGTTTGCCGGGGATCCGGCCCCGTTCGTCATGGAGCTCCCGGCCTACCATATGCCGACCGTCAGCAATGTTTTGAGAAGCATGTGGGAAAGAGGCTGGTCATTTATCAAAAAAGCTGGTACAATTATTCTGCTCTCCACGATCGTGCTGTGGTTCCTGCAGGGCTTCGGCTGGGTGGACGGCTCCTTCCGGATGCTCGAAGCGGAGCAGCTTGACAGCAGCATTCTGGCGACGATCGGAAACGGCATTGCATGGCTCTTCATCCCGCTCGGATGGGGCGACTGGAAGATGGCCGTCGCAGCGGTGACCGGCCTGATTGCGAAGGAAAACGTGGTCGGCACCTTCGGCATCCTGTTCGGCTTCGGCGAGGTCGCGGAGGACGGCGCGGAGATCTGGGGAGCTCTCGCGGGCAGCATGACCGCTGTGGCCGCATACTCGTTCCTCGTGTTCAACCTGCTGTGCGCACCGTGCTTCGCGGCGATGGGCGCGATCAAGCGGGAGATGAACAACATCCGGTGGTTCTGGTTCGCGATCGGCTACCAGTGCCTGCTGGCGTACGTTGTGTCGCTGTGCGTCTATCAGCTGGGCAGCTTCTTTACGGGCGCGGGCTTCGGCCTCTGGACCGCCGTGGCGATCCTCCTCGTGATCGGCTTCCTGTATCTGCTGTTCCGTCCGTACAAGGAGAGCACGACGCTGAAGGTGAATGTAAAAGGCCTGGCGAGGGCAAAATAAGACAAAAAGGCAAAAAGTAAAAAGCAAAAGGCAAAAAGGAGACGACGCGTTATGGGAACTGCAGTTGTACTGCTTGTAGTCCTGGGGGCTGCCGGTCTGGCGATTCGCAGTATGGTGAAAGATAAAAAGGCGGGGAAATCCCTGCAGTGCGGCGGCGACTGCAAGAACTGCGGCGGGCACTGCCACTGAAAGAAAACCTGAGGGAAAACCGGAAGGAAAACCTCGAAGGAAGGGCCTGCGGAAAACGGAAGGAAAACCAGAAGGAAAGGCCTGAGGGGGAAACCCGGGGTAAAATTTAAAGAGAAAGCATAACGAAAATTCAGAGGAAAGACTCAAAAGAGGATATCCGGGACTGGCTGTCAGCCCTGTGGATATCCTCTTTTCTGTGCGCAGGCCCGGGCAGGGAAATTAGCTGCTGACCGCAGCACCCGGGCCGCGCGACAAGCAGGGGCGAAGCCGCCTCCTACTCGATCGGCAGGAAGATTCTGAGCGTTTGACACAGAAGATTCTGCCGCGCCGAAGCGCAAAGCCCTTTCCCGCCGCCGCAGAAAGCATTTCGCACGAGATGTGCGATGATGCGCAGATGCGCCGGAGGAAGAAGGAGTACCGCTTCGCCGGAAGTCACTCGCAGGCGGGAGGATACTCGTTGCAGAGAAGCCGGTAGGGCGCCTCGTCCTCCTCGATTTCCGGGAAGCGTCCGACCTTTTCCAGGAAGCGGTTGTCGGTGTTGTCGTCGTTGCACATGGAGACTTCGCCGATCAGCACATCCCCCGTGCCGGGCTTCACGTCGAAATCGTGATACTGGTGCGGCCACAGGGTGATGCTCTCGCCGGGTCTCAGCTCCACGCCAGTGCCGGCCGGCACGTAGTAGGAGCGTCCGTCCGAATTGACCAGCACGTCGCTGCCGGCAAGCTCCCCGTTCCCGTCGTCATTATAGACATGTATGATGAGAACCCCGCCTCCGCGGTTGATGATGTCCTCGCTTTTCGTCCAGTGAAAATGCATCGGTGAGTGCTGTCCTTCCTTCAGCATCAGCAGCTTTTCCGCGTAGACCTTTTTGTACTTCGGGTTGTGCTGGTTTCCGTTGCGGAGCGTTGCCAGGGCGAAGCCGACCCTGCTCCAGTCGCCGGATCCATAGTCCGTGATATCCCAGCCGAGCATGTTGTCACGGATCTCGTCGTATTCGTGCCCCTTCGTGGCCCACTCCTGCGGGGTGAAGGACAAAAACGGCGGGAGAGCGAAGCCGTGCCTTTGAATCAGCGCTTCAAAGTACCGGATGATCTGATTGATTTCTGAACGCTTCATGATGGGGTTCTCCTTTCTTTTTGATAAAAATCTGGTTATTCTTTTCCGATATACATCTCGTACAGCTCATCGTCGCCGACAGCCTCGCGGATCTGCTCGTAAAGGTCTGCGGAGGCGTCCCGCATCTGTGCGCGCAGCTCATCGGACAGCTCCACGATCCTGGCCCCGCCGTTCTCACAGATCTCGATACGGTCCCGGGCGCGGGCGAGCGCCTGCTCGCGGGCGTAATCGCCGGCGGTAGCTGCTGCCTCGCGGATGACGGACTGCTGGCCGTCCGAAAGTCCGGCCATAAAGTCTTCGCTCGTGATCAGGGTCAGCAGGTGGGGCAGGTGGTTGGTCTGCACGACATAATCCTGCTGCTCATAAAATTTGTTCGAGACGACGACCTCATAGGGATTTTCCTGGGCGTCGATGGTATTCTGCTGGAGCCCGATATAGACTTCTGAGAAAGCCATCGGGGTTGGATTCGCGCCGATCGCATTCCAGAACGCCATGTGGTAGGAATTTTCCATCGTGCGGATCTTGACACCCGAAAAATCGGCGAGCTCCTGAATATCGGTGTTGGACGTCATAACGCGGAAATTCTGATCGCTCATGCCGAGCAGGTCGATCCCTTTCTCCGCGTAGATCGCGCGCACCTTATCCATGAACGCATCATTGTCAAGCACCCTGTGCAGCTCAGTGATCTCGCTGAAAACGCAGGGGAGGTCGAAGAGGCACAGCCGCGGCAGGTAGCTGACCTGCGGCGCCGTATTCTGGACGACAAAGGGGATGTCGCCGCACATGACGCTCTCGAGGAGCTCCGTATCGCCGCCCAGTGAGCTGTTCGCATAGACCTCAATATTCATTTCGCCATCGGAAAGGCGCTTTACCTCTTCGGCAAATTTTTCCGCATAGATCTGTGTGACGGTGTCCTCAGGACTGGCGGTCGCAAGAACCCAGGCGTAGGTCTGCCCCTTTTCCTGACAGCCTCCGAGCAGCAGGGCACACAAGAGGATCACGGCCGGAAAACATTTCTTTTTCATCACTTCACCTCCAATGCCTGGACAAGCAGCAGGCTGATCTGCGGAATGTACGTGATCAGCAGCTGCGCGATCAGAAACAGAACGATCATCGGAAGCGCCTTTTTCGCGATCTCCATGACCGGAACCTTCGACATGGAGCTTGCCACGAACAGGTTGACGCCGATCGGCGGCGTGACGAAGCCGATCGCGAGGTTGACGACCATGATAATGCCGAAGTGCACAGCGTCCACGCCGTAAGAGCTTACGATCGGCATCAGGATCGGCGCGAGTATCAGGATGGCCGGGCTGGTGTCCATGACCATGCCGACGATCAGCAGGAGCAGGTTGATCACAAGCAGGATCGTAAACCGTGTTGTGAACGCGCCCGTCATCCATGCAGAGACGGTCTGCGGTACGTGCATCAGTGTGAGGATGCGTGAAAACGCGACGGACGCGGCCAGAATGAACAGGATCGGGCAGAAGGTCCGCACGGCCTCGCGCAGCACGCCCCAGAGATCCCGGGGCTTCAGCGTCCGGTAGACGAACATGCTGATGATCAGCGAATAGAATACGGCGATCACGGCGGCCTCGGTGGGGGACGTCACGCCGGAGTAAATGCAGCCCAGGATGATGACCGGGGTGAGCAGCGCGAAGAAGCTGGAGAAAAAGACACGGAAAAACCCTCTCTGGTGCAGCTCGCCGACGATCGCGTTGATCTTTTCCTTATCCTCCCCGTGTTTTTTGCAGTAATACCAGGCGTAGCCCATGAGAATGACCGCGATCAGGATGCCCGGGATGATCCCCGCAAGAAACATATCGCTGACGGAGGCGCCGGTCGCCTGCGCATAGAGAATGAACGGGATGCTCGGCGGGATGATGACGCCGAGTCCGCCGGCCACCGCGACGAGCGCCACGCTGAATTTTTTATCGTAGCCCATGTCGAGCATCAGTGGGATCGTCATGCTTCCGACCGCCGCGACGGTTGCCGGGGCAGAGCCGGAGATCGCGCCGAAGAACAGGCAGGTGATGACGACGGCGCAGGGAATCCCGGCGGTCCGCCTGCCGACGAAGTAGCTGAACACCTCAAACAGCTTTTTTGACACGCCTCCCTTTGACATGATGATGCCTGAGAGGACAAACATCGGGATCGCGAGCAGCGGATAGGAATTTACGCCCCCGAGCGCCGAGCGGAGGATATAGACGCCGCTGACAGTAAAGGAATCGGACAGAAGGCTCGGCAGCATGCTGGCGATGCCGACGGACAGGCCGACCGGGACTGCCAGAAGCAGCAGAACAATAAAGACGATCATGATAAACGCTGTCATGGTTTCTTACCTCCAAACATATTTTTGGCTTCTCGCAGCCACGCCTGAAAAACGCGGACTGTCAGCAGCAGAAAGCCCGCAAGCGGGGCCGACTGGATGAAATACATCGGGATGTGCAAAGCGGCGCTGGTCGCCTGCAGATCGACGGCCTGCCGCACGTATGTTACGCAGAAGGGCAGCATGATCAGGCAGAAGGCAAAGACCAGCGTGTGGCGCAGAAGGCGCAGTCCCGTCTGGCCCTTTGCGGGCAGGATGCTCAGAAACTGCTCGATCTTGATCGAGATCCGTTTTTTGACGCAGTAGCTGATGCTCAGGAATACCGACCAGACAAAAAGGTACTGGGTCAGCTCCTCCGACCAGCTCAGCGATGTGTTCAGGGCATAGCGTGCGATGATCTGCATTCCCATGATGACGACCATGCAGATCAGGAGAAGGATGAGGATCACCTCTTCCAGATTGTCGTCAAGCCATTTCAAAAATTTCATAACATGATAACTCCTTCCGGGTATTGCCGGTCCGCGCCGGCGAAGATCTGTACAAAGGGGTCCTGTCAGACGGGTTAGTCATAGCGGATGCCCAGCACCTGCTTCATATGTTCGACCGGCATATCCCTGCCGGTCCAGAGGCGGAAAGCCTCCGCGCCCTGAAAGAGCATCATTCCGCGCCCGTTCATGGTCCGGCAGCCGGCGGCTCTGGCCATCCGCAGAAGCTCGGTCTCCTCCGGGGAGTAGATCGCGTCTGTGACGATCAGATCCGGGCGCAGAAAGCCCGCATCCGGTATGTAGGTCAGCCCTTCCTGCGGCTTCATGCCGAGGCTGGTGGCGTTGGCCAGAAGGCAGCTGTCCGCGATCTCCGCTTTCAGCCGGTCGAGGTCTTCCAAGTCATAAAAATTGGCCTTGCAGCTGGTCTGCTCGTTCAGCATAGCGGCCGTGTCGGCGCCCCTCTGGTGGAACTCATCGCGCCGGTTGAAGATGGACAGCTCTGCGACTCCGTCAAGCGCGGCCTGCACCATCATGGCCTTGCCGGCGCCGCCGCAGCCGACGATCGTGATCTTTTTCCCGGTCACGTCGATCCCGTTGTCCTTCAGGGAGCGCATATAGCCGATCCCGTCCGTGATATGACCGGTCAGCACGCCGTCGTCGTTGATGATCGTGTTGACCGCTCCGCACATCTCTGCCTGCGGCGTGAGCCGGTCCAGGTACCGGATCGCGGCGATCTTATTCGGCATGGAGAGATTGCCGCCGCGCACCTTCAGCGCGCGCATGGCGGCGATCGCCTCTCCCAGATTGCTCTGGTCGACATCGAAGCAGAGATAGGCATAATCGAGTCCAAGATAGGCGGCGGCCTCATTGTGCATGGCCGGCGACTGGGAATGGCGGATCGGATAGGCCATCAGGGTGAGGAGCTCCGTATGCCCTGTGATTCTTTCACTCATAATTTTCTTCCTTCCGTATTAATTTCTGCGTGCGCGGATCGGGCATCTCCGGTGGGAGAACCGCTCCTGTCTATTCAGGAATGGCCGGCGGAGGGCACCGCGTTCTTTCACACGCAGACGCGTTGACGCGTTGAAGCATATTCTACCATAGATATTGCTTTTACGCTACCCCGAAAATGAAAATCTTCTGCACCTCTCGCCTTTTTGCGCCATACCCTGACAATTGGGGAAAGAATGATGGATCATGCCAGAGCAAAGCTGCATGCGAATGAGATCCGCAGAGCGGGGATCACGGGAAGGGGCATTACGGCTGCAGTGCCTGATTCCGGGTAACGTGTTATTATATTGTAGGTTCAGATATCCGAACCGGAAGGAGTAACAGGTTATGACACGGGCCTGCCGTGATGCAGGATGGATGTGACCGCCAGATCGCGGTCCAGCAGGACGATGTTGGCAAATTTTCCGGGGGCCAGTGTTCCGTAGTCCGCATCGATGCCGACTGCGCGCGCAGGGTTGACCGCGGCGCATTTGACCGCGCTGGCCAGCGGGATGCCGATGACGCGCACCGCAGTGCGCAGGCAGTCCATAAGATTGGTGACAGAGCCGGCGATCGTGCCGTCCGAAAGCAGCGCCAGACTGCCGCGTACGCTGACCTGCTGGCCGCCGAGGTCATAGCTGCCGTCGGCCATGCCGGCGGCGCGCATGCTGTCGCTGATCAGGATGATGCGGTCGTCCCCGAACAGGCGGAAGGTGGAGCGGACGACGGCGGGGTGGATATGCACGCCGTCGCAGATCAGCTCGACCATGCAGTTTTCCGTGTCGGCGGCGGCCCCGACGGGGCCGGGAGCGCGGTGGGTAAAGGGCGGCATGGCATTGTAGAGGTGCGTGACCTGGGAGGCCCCACAGGCAAAGGCCGCCATGGCCGTATCATAATCCGCCACGGTGTGGGCAAGCGAGACGGTGACCCGGTCCTTCACCTCGCGGATAAAGTCCAGAGCGCCGGCGGTTTCCGGGGCAACGGCCACCGTGCGGATCCTGTCGCCGCACAGTTCCTGCAGGCGTTCCAGCATCGCAGCATCGGGCGGCTGGATGTAGGCGCTGTTCTGGGCGCCCTTTTTTGCCTCGCTGATAAAGGGGCCTTCCATATAAAGCCCGCAGAAGTCCGCGCCGTCCGGGCAGGCAAACGTGCCGGCCGTCCGGCAGAGCCGGGCCAGCACATCCTCCGGCATGGTCATAGTCGCCGGCGTGATGGAGGTCACGCCGCAGCTCAGCTCATAGCGGGCGATCGTGCGGAACGCTTCCTCGGTGCCGTCACAGCAGTCGCTGCCCATGCAGCCGTGAAAATGGATGTCCGTCAGTCCGGGGATCACGCAGCTGCCGTCCGCGTCGATGACGGTCTCCGCGCCGCCCGCCTCAAAATATTCTTTTTCTGTCACGATCCGTTCATCCAGAAGATAAACGGTATCCGGGGCGAAGGCTCCGCTTTCCTGAAAAACCAGTCCGTTTTCTATGCGTTTTCTGCCGTTCATAGTTTCCTCCTGTTCTGCAGCGCCTGTTTTGGGGAGCGCCGCTGCAATTTTTGACAAAATTGTACCATATCGTCAGTTTTCTGGCAACTCCGTGCTGCAGCCTGCAGAATCCCTGCGGAACCCCGTTCGGAGCGCGCAGGCGTCCGCGCGGCAGTCCTGCTCTTCTGCACACCTCACCTTTTTGCGTCATACTCTGACAATGGGAGGAAAGAATTATGGATCATGTCAGAGCAAAGCTGCACGCGAATGAGATCCACAGAGCGGGGATTACGGGAAGAGGCATTACGGCTGCAGTGCTTGATTCCGGTATCTGCAGGCATCCGGACTATGCGGACCGGATTGCGGCATTTGAGGATTTAATAAATGGAAGAGAAACCTGTTATGACGACGCCTCCCATGGCAGCCATGTGTCCGGGATCTTGGGCGGGGACGGAAGAAGCTCGAGGGGGAAATACCGGGGGATCGCGCCGGGGTGTACGCTGATCCACGTGAAGGTGCTGGATCATCTGGGACAGGGGAGACTTGCGGATATTCTGCGGGGAATCGACTGGGTGATCGCCAACCGTGACCGTTTCCGGATCCGGATTTTGAATATCTCGGTAGGGACAACCCGGGGAGAGGACGACGAGGGGTCGCGGCTGCTTGTGGAGCGCGTGGAGGAGGCCTGGGACTGCGGGCTGGTCGTCGTGGCTGCGGCGGGAAACATGGGGCCGGATCCGATGAGCATCACGGCCCCGGGAAACAGCCGGAAGGTGATCACGGTCGGCTCGTCGACGCAGTTCCGGTACCGCCAGGCAAATGTGAATGCGAATTACTCCGGCTGCGGGCCGACGCAGGAGTGCGTCTGCAAGCCGGAGCTTGTGGTTCCGGGAACCGATATCGTATCGTGCTCGTCGGCCTGGCAGCAGGGGCGCTATTACGCGCGCAAGAGCGGAACCTCGATGTCGGCCCCCGCGGTGGCCGGCTGCGCGGCGCTGCTTCTGGAGCAGGAGCCCTGGCTGAGCAATGTGGAGGTCAAAATGCGGCTCAAGGAGGCGGCGGCAGACATCGGCCTCCCACAGAACCGCCAGGGCTGGGGCATGCCGGACCTGCGGAAACTGCTGAGGCTGTAGTACAGCTTGTCCCAGAGCCCACAATATGGTAAAATGTTCGCGAAAGCATTGAGCCGTGCAAAGGCAGTGGATGGCAAAATGACTGCTTGCACGTCATTTTGCCAGACAGTGACTTTATAGGGCGAAAGCCCGCGACCGAGAAAAACCGAAGGTTTTTCGAGGGCGGCACGGCTCAATAGCTGCGCAGGCAGCCGTTTTCGTCAGGCGTCAGCTTTATAGGGCGAAAGCCCGCGACCGAGAAAAACCGAAGGTTTTTCGAGGGCGGCACGGCTCAGACGCTCGCAGGCAGCCGTTTTCGTCAGGCGTCAGCTTTATAGGGCGCAGGCCCGCGGCCTGCTCTGATCTGTATTTTGCGGAAGGAGGAAGTGTGTCTTGGCAAGGAAGAAGCAGGAGAGGATGGAGTTCCGCTATTACGAAATGCCCCGGGGAAGCTATATACTCCCCATGCTCGGCGAGCACTGGCGGCGGCCCTACGGGTATGACACGGAATATCTCCATTTTCACAATTATCTGGAGATCGGCTACTGCTATGACGGCGAGGGAACCCTGCTGCTGAACGACCGGGAATGCCCTTATTTTGCAAACACCTTCTCCGTGATCCCGCCCAATTTCCCGCACAGCACCGTGAGCGCGCAGGGCGGCCATTCGGTCAGCAGCTGGGAGTATCTTTTCATCGATGTGGAAGGATTCCTGCGCGACACCTATCCGGACCGTCCGAGATTTGCGCAGGAGCTGCAGAAGAGGATCTACAAGACGGCCCATTTCCTCACCAGCGAGGGCAGCCATGTGCTGGCGGAGCTGATCCAGGAGGTGATCCGTGAATCGCGGTATCAGGAGGAGTACTATAAAGAGAAGCTGCGGGGCCTTCTGCTGAACATCTTTGTGGAGATCGCGCGCCTCTCCCCGGCAGAGCCGTCGCAGAGGGAGAGCGTGCAGGACGACCGGAACAATCAGGTGAAGATCAGCAACGCGCTGCACCATATCGGCAAGCACTACAGTGAGCACATCCATATCGGGACGCTGGCTGAAAAGTGCAGCCTGAGCGAGACACATTTCCGCAGGGTGTTCCGGGATGTGATGAATATGACGCCCATGGAATATGTGAATTATGTGCGCATTCAGACGGCCTGCAATCTGATGGAGCGGACAGATGCCTCGATCGAAGAAATCGCGATGAAGACGGGATTTATCTCCCTGTCGACCTTCAACCGGAATTTCCGGAAGGTCATGCACATGTCGCCGCACCAGTGGCGGCGCAGGCCGGATTCCCCGGCGAACTACCGCCACGGCTACAATGTGAAGCTTGAGGACGGATGGGAGTGAACACCCCGCGGAATTGTGCAATCTGACAGAAAAATAGAACCATTTTGGTCGAAAATGAATTTTTTCTGGTTGAAAATGATTACTTTCCAAACGCATTCCTTGGTACAATAGGTACGAAAAGTGTTTGGAAAAACACTTGCAGCTAAACAAATTGCACAAAAGGAGGCATTGGAATGAAACTTAGAAAATTAATGAGCGGCGTTCTTGCAGCGTCAATGGTGATTGGCATGACATGCATGCCCGCGTCGGCTGAGGAAGCTGAGAAGCTGACGGTGTGGTGCTGGGATCCGGCATTCAACATTTTTGCGATGGAGCAGGCTGCGGAGATCTACAAGCAGGATCATCCGGATTTCGAGCTTGAGATCGTGGAGACCGCATGGGACGACATCCAGGTGGCAGTGACCACAGCAGCGGCCGCAGGCGACTATTCCACCATGCCGGATATCTTCCTGATGCAGGACAACGCGTTCCAGAAGAATGTTATCAACTATCCGGATCTGTTTACGGACCTGACGGACAGCGGCATCGACTTCTCCCAGTTTGCACCGGCGAAGGCGGCTTACTCCACGGTTGACGGCAAGAACTTCGGCGTACCGTTCGATAACGGCACGGCGATCGCGTGCTACAGGACGGATATTCTGGAGCAGGCTGGCCTGACGGTTGACGATTTCACGGATGTCACCTGGTCCCAGTTCAAGGAGAACGCGCAGAAGGTTCTCGACGAGACGGGCGTTCCGCTTCTTTCCTGCGTGGCAGGCGATGTTGATACGCTGATGCTGATGTTCCAGTCCGCAGGCGGCAGCCTTTTCGATGAAGAGGGCAACCCGGCGATCACGGACAATGAGATCGTCAGAAACGTGGTTGAGACCTATGCGGATCTCGTAAAGAGCGGCATCCTCATCGAGGTAAACAACTGGGATGAGTACGTTCAGACTCTGAATGCAGGCACGGTAGCCGGCACGATCAACGGCTGCTGGATCATGGCTTCCATCCAGGTGGCAGAGGACCAGTCCGGCAAGTGGGCAGTTACGAACATCCCGGCGCTCGACGGCATCGACACGGCGACGAACTACTCCAACAACGGCGGCTCCAGCTGGGCGGTTACCACGAACTGCGCGAATCCGGAGCTGGCGGCTGATTTCCTCGGCGCTACCTTTGCAGGCAGCGTAGAGTTCTATGAGAACATCCTTTCCTGCGGCGCTCTGGCTACCTACCTTCCGGCGGGCGACAGCGACGCTTACGCAGAGCCGTCCGAGTTCTTCGGCGGAGACACCGTGTTCTCGAAGCTGACCGATTTCGCAGGCAAGACCCCGAGCAACAACACCGGTGTTTACTACTACGAGGCACGTGATGCGATCGCAGTTGCGAAGACGAATATCGTCGGCGGCGCCGATGTGGATTCCGAGCTGCAGAACGCGCAGGATACCGTGCTGTTCGCGATGGGCATGTAATTTTTCAGAGGGCTGCCCAAAGTACGGTATACACAATTTAGCATGAATGAAGAGGGGGAACGGTTCTTCGGACCCGTTCCCCCGTTTTAGCTCGCAGGCCCGGGCAGGGAAATTAGCTGCTGACCGCAGCACCCGGGCCGCGCGACAAGTAGGAGGCGAAGCCGCCTCCTACTCGATTTAAGGCGGCAGAAGGCCTGTGCGGCAGACAGCCTGCGCGGTGCTTTCCCTGCGGCCCGGGTTTTAAATGTCAGCAAAGGGGGAATGGATGTGAGTCAGCCCAGAAAGAAGATGTCTCTCAGCAAAAAGCACAGCCTGTCCGGCTGGATATTTCTGGCTCCGGCAGCGATCCTGATCGCTGTGATGTATTTTTATCCGATGATACGCGCGCTGATCCTGTCGTTTCAGACCGGTATCGGTGCAAACATGAAGTGGACGGGGATCACCAACTACACCCGCATGTTCAAGGACCAGATCTTCAAGACGGCCCTGCTCAACAACTTTCTGTACCTGATCATCCAGGTACCGATCATGCTCATACTGGCGCTGATCCTGGCGTCCATGCTGAATAACAAGGATCTGCGCTTCAAGGGACTGTTCCGCACGGCGATTTTCCTGCCCTGCGCGACCTCCCTGGTTTCCTACGCGATCATTTTCCGTTCGCTGTTCGCGACGGATGGATTTATCAATCATATACTGGTCGGCACCGGCATCCTGAAACAGGCATACAATTTCCTGGCAAATCCGGTCAGTGCGCGCGCGGTGATCATCATCGCCCTGGTCTGGAGATGGACGGGATACAACATGGTGTTTTATCTGGCCGGACTGCAGAACATCGACTACTCTGTCTATGAAGCGGCGAGGATCGACGGCGCTTCCCCGATGCAGTCGTTTACGAGGATCACAATTCCGCTCCTGAAGCCGACTATCCTGCTGACGACCATCATGTCGACAAACGGTACGCTGCAGCTGTTCGATGAGTCCGTCAACCTTACAAAGGGCGGGCCGGCCAACTCGACGATCACGATGTCGCACTACATATACAACATGTCCTTCCTGAAGATGCCGAACTTCGGATATGCCGCCGCTCTGTCCTATGTGATCCTGATCCTGGTGGCGATCCTGGCCTTCCTGCAGATGAAAGTAGGTGATAAGCGTGAGTAAAGGGAAAAAGGCTGCAATGTATATTTTCCTGACGATCTTTTCTGTTATCTCGGTCTTCCCGCTGTACTGGATGGCGTGTTCTGCGACCAATACGAGTCTGGACGTTATCCGCGGAAGACTGGTGCCGGGCACATACCTGATCGAGAATTTTAAAAATCTGATTGCAAGCCAGAACCTGGGCGAGGCGATGGTCAATTCCTTCAAATACTCGATCCTGCTGACCCTGCTCTCCCTGTTGGTCTGCTCGCTTGCCGGCTACGGCTTTGAGATTTACCACGACAAGGGCAAGGATCTGGTGATGTCGATCATCCTTCTGGCGATGATGGTCCCGTTTGCGGCGATCCTGATCCCGCTGTTCCAGATGTTCTCCAAGGCGAAGCTGCTGAACAGCACGCTGGGCTTCATCCTGCCGACGATCTCGACACCGTTTCTGATCATGATGTTCCGGCAGAGCGCGCGTTCGTTCCCGCACGACATCATAGAGGCGGCCAGACTTGACGGGCTGAGCGAATTCCAGATCTTTTACCGGATGTTCTTCCCGACGATGCGCTCCACCTATGCGGCGGCGATGACGATCACTTTCATGAATGCGTGGAACAGCTACCTGTGGCCGAAGGTTATCATGACGAACGGCAAGAGCCTGACGATGCCGATGCTCGTGGGCAACCTGATCACCGGCTACGTGACAGACTATGGAATGCTGATGCTCTCCGTACTTTTCTGCTCGGTTCCGACGATCGTTGTGTTCTTCGTCCTGCAGAAGAGCTTTGCGGAAGGAATCACCGGCGCTGTGAAATAGGTGCGCGGAAAACGACAAATAATGTTTTGCTATTTCTCCGGGATATGGTACAATACGAGCGGAGAACGTGCAGTATGAAAAGGCTCCATGTTGTTTTGCAGCAGGGGGGCCTTTTTTTCACCGAAGGCCGGCGCAGTCCGCCGGATTTTCATTCACGGCGGAACCCCGCCTGCGAGACGCGGGTTTTACATGTAAGGCCCGGTCTTACTACATCAAGGAGGAGAGACATGTTCGATTACACAAAACTGAGCGACCCCGAATTTTTCAAGGAAAATGTGCTGCCGGCACACTCGGATCACATCTGTTATCCGTGCATGGAGGATCTGGAAAGGGGAGAAAATCCGTTCCGCTTTTCCCTGAACGGATTCTGGAAATTTTCCTATGGACGGAACCTGCAGGAGTGCGTGAAGGACTTTGCGTCCCCGGATACCGACTGCCGCGGCTGGGCGGACATCCGCGTGCCGGCGCATATCCAGATGGAGGGCTATGACATCCCGTGTTATGTAAACGTACAGTATCCGTGGGACGGCCATGAGCAGATCTGGGCGGGGGAGATCCCGACGCGCTTCAACCCGGTGGCAGGCTATGTGAAATATTTTGAGGTGCCGGAGCCGATGCGCGGGAAGCCGCTGTACGTCTCGTTTCAGGGCGTCGAGAGCGGGATGGCGCTCTGGCTGAACGGCCATTATGTCGGATACAGCGAGGACAGCTTTACGCCGTCGGACTTTGAACTGACCCCTTACGTGCAGCCGGGGGAGAATAAGCTGGCGGTGCAGGTGTTCAAGTGGACGAGCGGCAGCTGGGCGGAGGATCAGGATTTCTTCCGGTTTTCCGGCATTTTCCGGGACGTGTTTCTGTACACGCGGCCGGAAGTGCATATCGCGGACCTGAAGATAAAGACGCTGCTGAATGATACATACGATGCGGCGGATCTGACTGTGGCCGTGCAGGGCTGCGGAGACGGCGAGGTCCGCGTAAGGCTGCAGGAGAGCAGGACGGAAGAGCATGAGCTTGCGGGGCTTCTGAAATACGGACGCCGCCCGTCTGCGGGCGCGAAGGTTCTGGCAGAGACGTCGTTTGAGCTGAAGGGCGGGAGCGGGTATCTGAGGCTTCCGGTGAGCGGTTTCCGGCTGTGGAGCGCGGAAGAGCCGAACCTTTACGATCTGATCCTGACGGTGCGCGGCGGTCAGGGAGAGGTGACGGAGGTGATCTGCGAGCCGGTCGGATTCCGCAGATTTGAGCTGAAGGGCGGGCTGATGTGCCTGAACGGGAAACGGATCGTCTTCAAGGGCGTCAACCGCCATGAGTTCAGCGGGCGGGCGGGGCGCGTGCCGCAGGAGGATGAGATCCTGCAGGACGTGCTGACGATGAAGCGCCACAACATCAATGCGATCCGCACGAGCCATTACCCGAACGACTCGCGGATCTACCGCCTGTGCGACTGCCTGGGGATCTATATGATCGATGAAAACAATATGGAATCCCACGGATCCTGGGATCCGGTCGCGCGCGGGGCGGGAGAGATCGATCTGGCGGTTCCGGGAGATCACCCGGAGTGGCTGGAGATGATGCTCGACCGGGTCAATTCGATCTATCAGCGCGACAAGAACCATCCGGCGGTCCTGATCTGGTCCTGCGGGAACGAGTCGTTCGGAGGACTGGACATCCTGGAGATGTCAAAACGCTTCCGGACGCTGGACGACACGCGCCTCGTGCATTATGAGGGCGTGTTCCACGACCGCCGCTATAATGAGACGAGCGATATGGAGAGCCAGATGTATACGCCGGCGGCGAAGATCAGAGAGTTCCTGGAGCACGACCGGAGCAAGCCGTTCATCTGCTGCGAATACTCGCACGCGATGGGAAATTCCTGCGGAGGGATGGACCGCTATACGGATCTGACCGATGAGGAACCGCTGTACCAGGGCGGCTTTATCTGGGATTATGTGGATCAGTCAATCTACAGGAAGGACCGCTACGGGAGAGAATTCCAGGCATATGGCGGGGACTTCGGCGAGCGGCCCACGGACTACAGCTTCAGCGGAAACGGGATCGTCTACGGGGGAGACCGCACCCCGTCCCCGAAGATGCAGGAGATCAAGTTCAATTACCAGAATATCTCCGCGGCAGTCACGCGGGACAGGGTTCTGGTGAAAAATAAGAATCTGTTTGTGAATACAGACCGCTATGACTGTACAGTGACGGTCGAGCGGGACGGGGTGCTGGTCGAGCGGGTGCCTCTGCAGACGGCGGTGGAGCCGCTCTCAGAGAAGGAATATGACCTGCCGTGCAGCCCTCAGACGCTTGCGGGCGAGTATGTGGTGACCGTGTCATTTGCGCTGAAGGAGGATCTGCCGTGGGCGAAGGCCGGGCATGAGACGGCATTCGGGCAGGCGGTCTATCAGATCGCCCCGGAGGAGGCCGCCGGCGGCGCGGCGTCCGCTGCGGCAGGCAGCAGGGCGGATCTCCCGGCGGGAAGCCTGTCCGCGGAATACTTTATGCGGGCCGCGCTGAGACGGTCCGGCGCGGGAGCGGAAGGCCGGAAGCACATGGAGGTCGTCCGCGGGAAGCTCAACCTGGGCGTGCACGGGGATCATTTTGAAGTGCTGTTCTCGTATCTGAACGGGGGGCTGACCTCGTACCGCTGGGGCGGCGTGGAGATGCTCGAGTCGATCCCGAGGCCGAACTTCTGGCGCGCTCCGGTCGACAACGACCAGGGCAGCAACATGCCGGGGCGTTATGCGCAGTGGAAGGTCGCCAGCATGTACGTGACGCATAAAGATTTTGAGACGAACGCCTGGGTGGAGCCCCTGGTCGAAGAGCACAAAGACAGCGTGACCGTGACCTATACGTATTATCTGCCGACGAGGCCGGCGGCGTCCTGCCAGGTGGCCTACACGGTGTACGGGGACGGGACGGTGGATGCGTGCCTGACGTACGACCCGGTGCAGGAGCTCGGCGATATGCCGGAATTTGGCATGATAATGAAGATCAGCGCCGACTACGACCGGCTGGAGTGGTACGGGCCGGGGCCGGAGGAGACGTATGAGGACCGCTGCAGGGGCGGAAAGATCGGCATTTACCGGAACCTGGTGTCAGAGAATGTGGCGCGCTATATGGAGCCGCAGGAGTGCGGCAACAAGGTGGGCGTGCGCTGGGCGAAGGTCTGTGACCGGAATGGAAGAGGGCTCGTGTTCGCCGGGGACCGGATGAATTTCTCGGCCCTGCCCTACACGCCGCACGAGATGGAAAATGCAAGGCACCCGTATGAGCTGCCGCAGGTGCACTACACGGTGATCCGCGCGGCAAAGCAGCAGATGGGGATCGCGGGGGACAACAGCTGGGGCGCGCGCCCGCACAGAGAGTATCTGCTGGACGTCAGCCGCAGGATGAAATTCCGTTTCCGCTTCCGCGGGCTGTGAGGCTAACCCTCCGGGGTCAGAGACTGCCTTTATGGGCGAAGATGAAAGAAACAGAAAAAGAGGGGCTGACAGCCCCTCTCTGTTTTGCTCTGGTATTGCTCTGATCCGTTTGATCCGGGCCGGCTCAGAAACCATAGCCCTTGAGTATTTCTTCTGCCTTGTCCGGATCGTCGCAGACGCACAGCACGGTGTAGGCGCCGGCGCTTTTAATGATGGCGCCGTCGAGCCTTGAGACCTCCGCCTCGTTGTAGGAAGCGTACAGGTCGGACTGATTGCCGACCCTCGTCTGGAGCAGCTTTTCGATATCGCCGGTACTGCCGGCGTCCTTCGACTGAATGACGGCGATCTCGCAGGCCGTTGTGCCGGAGCTTGCGTAGGCGACGGCGGAGGCGACGTCGTCCGGCTCATAGAAATAGATGGAGGCCAGCATATCCGGTGCGGTCTCTGTGAGTGAGTCGGAGGTCACGGTCGCAAGCAGCTCTTCTGCCAGCTTTTCCATATCGACGGATACCTCCTTTTCTTTTTTGCCGCCGCATGCAGTCAGGCACAGCGCCATGACCGCAATGAGGAACAGAAGTGTCCATTTCTTCATGATCAGTTTCTCCCTTCGTGTATTAAGCATTATTTGTATCTTCCTCGGTCTCGGCAGTCTCCCCGGTTTCGGTCTCATCGGGTTCCGGCTGAACCTCTATGTAGTGATTCTTCAGGTAATTCAGCATCTGCTTGCAGTAATCGGCGTACAGATGAACGCCGTCACTGGATGCGCCGTCGATGAGGGAACCATAGCCGCTTGTGAGGAATTCGTTGAAATCCAGGTAATGGTAGCCTTCTTCTTCACAGATCTCGAGCAGAATGGAGTTGATTTTGTCCACGTTTGCATTGTTGACGTACTCGGTGGAGGCCACGCGCGACTCATCTACATAGATCACGCTGCAGACATAGATGAGCGCGTCCGGCTGGATCTCCTGGAAGCGCTGCGTGACCTTGACAAAGCCGTCGCGGAAGGAATTCCAGTCATATTCGCCCAGGTCATTCGTGCCGAGCATAATGTAGATTTTGCTGTAATGCCCGCCGGAGAGCGCAGCGGCAACCGTGATATTTCCCTCAGGCGTCGAGATGATGGGATCGCTCGCCATCGATGAGAGGGACATGCCCACGCTTGTGAAAAATCGTCCCTGTGTGATGCCGGAGGCATTCCGGAAGCCTTCCATCCTGGAATCCCCGATGAACACCGCGTCGGAGAAATAGGAATCGTCTACGCTGGTGTCTGCCTTCGGGACGATGGCCGTACTGTCGGGGTCTGACACCGTGGGCAGAAACTCAGGCTCTGCCGGAGCGGCGGCCTGCTCGGAAAAATTGCCGGGAAGGCCGGCAAGTGTCGTCTCGCCGGACGAAGAGACAGGTCTGGCGGAAGAGGCGGTATCGGAATTTCCGTTCTCGTTTTCGGTCTCCGACGACGCGGAATCGGTCACCGTATTGGCCGTCCTGGAGGAATCGACACTGGCGGTCTCCCCCGCGTAGGAGCGGTAATTGAACATTGTGTAGATCAGCCGTCCTTCAAAAATGACGATCACCAGGACAACTGTGAGGAGCAGATTCAGGACAAGCCTGTCGTGTTTTTTCCTACGTGTGCGCTTTTGTGGCTTCATAAGCAGATTATCTCCCGTATCATATGATTTTGTACCTGTCCGTGCCGAAGCGTGCCTGCAGAAGCGCCGGACAGATATCGGACTCTTTAAAATGATATGCAGAAACCCTCACATCATGATATGAAAAAGAAAATACCTTACTTATTATATAATAAACAGTGACAAAGTCAAGCGCTTATGAGACAATTCCGGCAAGACCGGAGAAGGGGAGGCACGGTGCCGAACAGCGGGCAGAGCAGGGGCCGGGCAGGGGCAAAAGAATGCCTGTCCGGATCCCGGAAGCTGTGAAAAAGGCTTCGGAGGGGATGCCGGGCAGGCACTGCCGTTTCCTGTGACAGCGGATATGCCGCGTTTAGCAGACATGCCGTTTTAGTGTATATGCCGCTGTTCTGCGGACATGCCGTCAGTTCGCGAACATCATCAGGATCTCATTGCTCCGGGCGATGAACTTTGTCATTGCCTCCGGCTCAAGCGGCCTGTTCGAGATCATGGCCAGGTCATAGAGCTGCTCGCAGATCATCGGAGTCTTTTCGGAATCCGCGTGCTGCGCGACGTACTGCACCAGCTTGTTGTTCGCGTTCAGGATCAGGGTCTCGTCGCCGCCGAACATGGACGGATCCATGCCGTACATATTGTACATCTTCATCATTTCCTGCATACGGCGGCTTTCCTCGGAGAGTGTGATCATGGAAGAGACGCTGGCATTTTTGAGCTTTTCCACCTTCACGGTCAGCTTCTCTTTGCCGAGCGCCTTGCGGAAGGTCTCCGTCAGAGTGTCGACCGTCTCCTTCGGGGTCTCGGCGCTGTCGTCCTCCTTGACGGACTCTGTGACATCCGCGTCGATGCGTTGGAACTTGATCTCATCGTTGAGCTGCTCCATGTGGGAGATGAATGCGGTGTCGATGTTATGGCGCAGGATGACCGCGTCGAGGCCGGCTTCGCGGAACATATTGATGTACTGGCTCTGCTGCACCTCATCCGTCACGTAGTAGATGGTCGTCTTTTCTTTCTCCTTTTCCTCCGCATCGTCAGCTTCCGCCGTTTCGCCCTCTGCGGAAGCGTCTGCCTGTGCCGTTTCGTCCTTCGCGGAAGCGTCTGCCTGTGCGCCTGCATCCTCTGCGGCTGACTCTGCGCCGGCTTCGGCCGCCTCGCCGCCTCCTGTCTTTCTGATCTCTTCCAGGAGATCCTTCAGCGTCAGGTACTTGCCGTCGAGATTCTTGTAGAGCACGTAGTCCATGATCTTCTCGCCGAACTTGCTGTCGCGGATGCAGCCGTACTTGATGAACGGGCTGATGTCGTCCCAGTATTTCTCATAACTTTCACGCTCGGTCTTGCACATGCCGGAGAGCTTGTCCGCAACCTTCTTTGTGATGTAGTCTGAGATCTTCTTTACAAATCCGTCGTTCTGCAGGGCGGAGCGGGAGACGTTCAGCGGCAGGTCCGGGCAGTCGATCACGCCCTTCAGGAGCATCAGGAATTCCGGGATCACTTCCTTGATATTGTCCGCGATGAACACCTGATTGTTGTAGAGCTTGATCTTGCCCTCGATCGAGTCGTACTCGGTGTTGATCTTCGGGAAGTAGAGGATGCCCTTTAAATTGAACGGATAGTCCATATTCAGATGGATCCAGAAAAGCGGCTCCTTGTAATCGAGGAAGACCTTGCGGTAAAACTCGCGGTATTCTTCTTCGGTGCAGTCATTCGGATGCTTTGCCCACAGCGGGTGCGTATCGCTGATCGACACCGGGCGCTTGTTGATCTTGACGCGGTCGCGCGCGGGAGAGACCTCGACGACTTCTTTTTCGCCGTTTTCATTCTCCTTTTCCTCGGTTTTCGCGTCTTCGTGGATGCGCTCTACGATCACATCGTCGTCGCGCAGCTCGTCCTCGTCGATCGTCTCATACTGCTGCTCGGCATTCGCCTTTGAGAGGAAGATCTCGACCGGCATGAAGGAGCAGTATTTCTCGAGGACCTCGCGCATCCGGTACTCGTTTGCAAACTCTACGCTGTCCTCCCCGAGGAAGAGCGTGATCTCTGTGCCGACCCTGCTGCAGGAGCCTTCCTCGATCGTGTAATCGGTGCCGCCGTCGCACTCCCAGTGTACCGGAACGGCGCCTTCCTTATAAGAAAGCGTATCGATGTGCACCTCGTCGGCCACCATGAAAGCGGAGTAGAAGCCGAGGCCGAAATGCCCGATGATCTCATCGTCAGTCGTCTTATCCTTATATTTCTCAAGAAAATCGGTCGCGCCGGAGAATGCGATCTGGGTGATGTATTCCTCCACCTCGTCGGCGGTCATGCCCAGGCCGTTGTCGATGAATTTCAGCGTCTTCTCCTCGGGGTTCACGATAACTTCGATGCGCTTTTTGTAATCGTCCGGATACGTGTACTCGCCCATCATCTCAAGCTTGGAGAGCTTCGAGATCGCGTCACAGCCATTTGAGACCATCTCACGGACAAAGATGTCATGATCAGAATACAGCCATTTTTTTATGATTGGAAATATGTTCTCACTGTTAATAGAAAGATTTCCTGTTCGCTTGCTCATTTGGCAACATCTCCTTCAAAAGATTTATTTATGATTCCATATCTTAATACGTTCCTGTAAAAAAGTCAAGAAAAAATTAGCACTCGATTATGGTGAGTGCTGACAAAATGCTGCTGAATCATTTTCCTACGGCCTCAGCAGCAAGTGCTTCGGCCTGGTCTGAACAGTGATGTTGGGGTCAAATGATGCCATACGGATTGTTCCGTGCTGCGCACTCCCACAATCCTGCCCAACATTCGGAATTCATGGGGCCCCTGCCCCACTTCTTCCTCATGTTTGGGCGGGTCATTAAGTCATAAAACCACTTCTGCGCAAGCGCATCGTGGTTTATGACTTTTGCCCCTGGCATCATATCATGTGAATGGAATTTCCTCCCTGCGGAAAAATCTGGCGAGCAT
Source organism: uncultured Lachnospiraceae bacterium (assembly GCA_947628955.1). Taxonomy (GTDB): domain Bacteria; phylum Bacillota; class Clostridia; order Lachnospirales; family Lachnospiraceae; genus Choladousia. The sequence goes on from CANRBX010000019.1 coordinate 28,625, forward strand.
CTCGTCCCAGGCGTGCTCGAGGGATCTGTCGGGAGAAAAAATGCGCAGGGAGACGCCGCTCGTGCAGGTGAGTGAGGAGCCGTCAAAACGAAGGTTCAAAAAGAGGCCGGCGACGTCTTCCGCACGCAGAGATACGCCGGACTGCGCGATGAGGCTTTCCACGTTGTGCGGGGCAAGCCGGAAGACAATGCGCAGGGAGAGGGGCGTGTTTTTCCCCCTCGTGAGCTCAAAAAAGAGAGGACGGACGCGCTTCCACAGCGTGTAGCCGCATTTTTCCGTGGTCAGGAGCTCCGCCTCGGCGCTGCCGAGGTACTCCGGATGAAACGTCCCGTCGATGTGGAAGGAGGCGTACGTCGTGATCGACGCCTCGGAGAGCAGAAAGGTGTCAAATACCTCTCCGACCAGCAGCTTTTTCATAAAATCACGTGTGTCCTGAATGTGATAAGAGCGCAAAACAGTTTCCTCCCTGCAGGCCGCATTTGTAGAGATATCCGGCGGCCGTGCTATGATTATACAGGATGACGGAAAGGTCTGGCAACTGAATTGTGGTGTTCGGGGTCAATTTTCTCTTTTCAAATGCAGATAATTGTGTTAAAATAATCTGGTAATCAATACTATGTCAGATGTTTTTAAAAAACATTTTGCATTTGGTCTTTCATACCGGGAGGTTGCCATGGAGTATGTAATTGTGATGGACAGCTGCGGTGAGCGTACGGAACAGATGAGGCAGGATGAACGGGTCATACCGGCCCCGCTGACGATGCAGCTCGATGACTATTCATTTGTGGACGATGATACTTTTGACCAGCAGGATTTTCTGAGGAAGGTGGCGGCCAGCCCGAACTGCCCGAAATCCGCGTGTCCCTCTCCGCAGTTTTATAAGGAAGCGTTTGAAAGGGCAAAAAAGCGCGCATACGCCGTGACCCTCTCCGCGGAGCTGAGCGGCTCCTACAACAGCGCGGTGCTCGCGAAGGAGATGGCGCGCGAGGAGCGCCCGGATATGCAGATCCATGTGTTCAATTCCCGCTCTGCCTCGATCGGTCAGACGCTGATCACCAGAAAAATTCAGGAGTGCGAAGCCGCCGGGATGGCGTTCGATGAGCTTGTGGAGGCGGTAGAATCCTATATTGACGAACAGAATACGTATTTTGTGCTCGAGAGCCTGGAGGCGCTGCGCAAGAACGGGCGCCTCAGCAATGTCAAAGCGTTTCTGGCCACCGCGCTTAAGATCAAGCCGGTGATGGCGTCGACCCCGGAGGGATCGATCATCCAGCTCGACCAGGCCCGCGGGATCAACAGGGCCCTGGTGAAGATGGTGGACTATATCACAGAGCGCGTGGAGAAGCCGGAGGAAAGGTTCCTCGCGATCTCGCACTGCAACTGTCCCGCCCGCGCTGAGATGGTGCGCGATGCGATCCTTGAGCGCATCCGTGTCAAAGGAGTCATCCTGCTGGACACCGGAGGGATCTCCACGCTCTATGCGAGCGACGGCGGGATCATCGTCGTAATCTGAGGACGGAGGACTCATTAAGCCACAAAACCACTTTGCACAGGCGCATTGTAGTTTATGGTTTTTGCCCCGGCATTACGTCATTTTGAAACATGTACGAAAAAACTTGAATTTCCGCCGGAATCGTGTATACTGTTGTTAATGATATTTTTTAGATACAGCAGAAGGAGAGATACACATGAGTCAGGCAAAGGTTGACCGCTATAAGGAAGAAAAGCGCAATCGTGCGAAGATCATCAGGAAGCAGAAGAGGGAATGGATGGCTGTAAAGGCAGGCATGTCGCTGGTAGCGCTTGTCATGGTAGCCTGGGTGGGCGTATCCGTCTATCAGGCTTTTACCCCGGAGGATCAGGTGACAGAAAAGCCGACCTATACAGTGAATACTGCGGCGATCGATGATTTTATGTCAGATCTGGATCTGGAAGAAGAGTAAGCACGGGGGATGAGGCTGCAGCAGAATCGGGTTTTCGGTTTTGTCGCAGCCTTTTCTGTGCGGCGGCATGGGAAAAACGGGCTTTCCGGTATTTTTTACGGAAGCGGGGGCGCGCAGGGCACACTATCCTGCAGCGGAGCCGGCCCGCCGCATGGGGATAAAAGAAGTCTCAGAAAAATATGACAGACGAAAGGTGGTGGTTTTTATGAAGCGAAGTACGAAAATGACTCTCGACAGCTCGGAAGTTCCTGAACCTGGACCCATCATAAAAACTGCATACAAGGAGGTTTGCCATGTTAGACATCGAGACTTTGCGGGACTGCCTCGAGCAGAAGCAGTACGCAAAAATACGCAGCGAGGTCATGGACATGAACGAGGCGGATATTGCCGCGCTTCTGGAGGAACTGGAGGATTCTGAACACGACCAGCTGAAGGTTTTCCGCATCCTGCCGAAGTCGATCGCGGCGGATGTTTTTTCTTATCTGCCGATCGAGGTAGAGCGCAAGATCATCACGTCCCTGACCGAGCGCGAGGCGGCCAACATCATCGACAATTTGTTCGCGGACGACGCGTCCGACCTGGTGGAGGAGATGCCGGCGGGGGTGGTGAAGCGGCTGCTGGCGCAGACGACGCCCGAGACGAGGCGCGATATCAATCACCTGCTCCAGTATCCGGAGGATTCGGCCGGCAGCGTCATGACGGTCGAGTATGTGGACCTGAAGGAAGAGTACACGGTCGAACAGGCCATTGAGCGGATCCGCAGGACCGGGCTTGACAAAGAGACGATCAATACGTGCTATGTGATCAACCAGTACCGCGAGATCCGCGGTACGATTTCTCTGAGGATGCTGCTGTTAAGCGCCCCCTCGGAACGGATCGGAGATCTGATGGAGGAAAATGTCATCACGATCAGCACGATCATGGACCAGGAGGAAGTGGCGAGGCAGTTCCAGAAATACGATTTTGACGCGATGCCGGTGGTGGACAGCGAAAACCGCCTGGTCGGCATCATCACGGTCGACGACGTCATGGATATCATCGAGCAGGAGGCGACAGAGGATATCGAGATGATGGCGGCCATCACGCCGACCGACAAGCCCTATATGAAAACGTCCGTGCTGGAGACGTATCAGAAGCGCATTCCGTGGCTTCTGTTCCTGATGATTTCCGCGACGTTCACCGGAAAGATCATCCAGGGCTATCAGAATGCGCTCGCCGCGTATTCGGTGCTCACGATGTACATCCCGATGTTCATGGACACGGGAGGAAATGCCGGCGGACAGGCGTCCGTCACGATCATCCGAAGCATATCCCTGGGGGAGATCGAGTTCAGGGACGCGTTTTCGGTCATCTGGAAGGAGATCCGCGTGGCCGTGCTGTGCGGCATCACCCTGGCGGCGGTCAATTTTGCGAAGCTGCTCATATTTGACCATGTAGGGCAGCAGGTGGCGCTTGTGGTCTGCCTGACGATGGTGGTCACGGTGATCGTGGCAAAGATCGTGGGCTGCGTTCTGCCGATCCTGGCAAAGAGGGTCGGATTTGACCCGGCAGTGATGGCGAGCCCGTTCATCACGACGATCGTGGACGCGATCTCGCTGATCATCTATTTCCAGATCGCGACGCGGCTGCTGGGACTCTGAGGAGGAAATAGGGAGAATGGCAAAAGAAACGGTAGTAAGGCAGAACAGATGCGACGAGGAAATGAACTTTCTGGTGTTTGGCTGCTTTCTTTTCTATATGGCGCTGTACGTGCTCGCGGACGGGAGCGCGCAGCCGGAGCTGCTGGATAAAATGAGGCAGGTGCTTTACCTTGTATTTGCGCCGTCGTTCCTGTTCCGCCTTGGCTATTGCTATAATCGGCTGAGACGCATGAACTCCAGGGGCTACCGCAGGAAATGGCTGGCGGGGACGGCCCTGCGCTATTACCTGTATTTTCTGGCGCTGGCCCTGTTCTGCGAGATGCAGCCGGTCCTTCTGGACCTGGCGTATCCCGGCGGCCGGGAGCTTCTGCTGCCGGCGCTTGCGGACGTGCTCTCCGTGATGTGCATGCCGGCTGCCTCCGCGGTCTTTCTCACCGCGGCGCTGACGCTGGTTCTCGTGCGGCTTTTCGACGCCGGGCTCGTGCGCCTGCTGGGCCACAGAAACAGGATGCTTGCGCTGGGGCTGCCTCTGCTGCTGTGCGCGTTTGGGCGGCTGAGAGGGGAGGCTTACCCGATCCTGGCCGCATTTCTGGGAGCAGAACAGCTGGAGGCGGTTCCGGCCCTGCCGTATTTCGCATTCTTTCTTCTGGGCGCGTGGTTCGAGGAGAAAAAGCCCGGCTTCCAGATCCGCCATGCGGCCGCCGCGGTGCTGATCACGGTTGTCTCCGTGCTGCTGTGCCGGACGCCGGCTGCCGCTCTGTGCCGCGTGACGGTTTCCGCGCTTCCGGTGTATCTGGTCTATCTGATGTCGGAGGGACTTGCGGAGCTTACGCTGCGTGTGCGCCCGGTGCGAAGCGCCTGCCGCCTGGCGGAGCCGGTATTCTGCATCTGTGCGCCGCTTCTGATCGGGCTCGGGGCGCTCGGCACGTACGCGGACCTGCATCTGAATGCGCTGTGGACGTGCGCCGTCACCGGGTCCCTGCTCCTGCTGGTCTATGCGGGTTGGCTGCTTGTCTGGCTGGCGTTCCGGGGCTATGAGGCTGCGGCAGTGCGGCTGCAGGAGAGGACGCGCCGCAAAACGGCGCTGTACTTCCTCATCTATACGATTGTTTTTGCGTTCCTGCTTTTCCTGGTCTTCTTCGTGTTTATCTGGAAGGGCAAGACGCTTCTGTGGAGGGCGGATACCGTCTCGCAGTATTACCCGCGGGCCGTGTATTTCGCCAATTATATCCGTGAGCTGGTTCACAATTTCCTGCAGGGAAATTTTGAGCTCCCGATGTATGACTTCCGCTTCGGCATGGGCAGCGAGGTGGTGTACAGCATGGAACCGCTGTACTTCCTTTTCGCGCTGTTCGGGCCGGAGCATGTGGAGTTCACGCACACCCTGCTGATCCTGCTGCGCTTTTATCTGGCCGGCATCACGTCGTCGATTTTCTGCCTGTATTTTAAGAAGGATTATTTCACGACGTTTCTGGCAAGCACAGTCTATGTGTTCTGCGGGTTCTCCCTGTTCGGGGGAGCGCGGCACCCGATGTTCATGGTGCAGATGATCCTGTTCCCGCTTTTGATCCTTGCGATCGAGGAGATCCTGCGCGGCAGGCGGTGGTATCTGTGCGCGATCCTGGTGGCGGTCTCCCTGTTCAGCAACTATTATTTTCTGTATATGAGCACGTTCGGGGCGGGCGTCTACTTTGTGGTGCGCTACTTCTGCGGCCCCTGGAAGAAATCCGCGAAGGGCTTTATCGGCAAAGGCCTTGTGATCAGCGGGAGCTATCTGCTCGGGGCGGCGATGTCCTGCATCATTCTGGTGTCAAATTTCGGGCTGTACGTCGGCTCAGGCAGGAGCGGCGGCGCGGTCATCAAGACGCCCTCGCTGTTTTTCCACGCGAAGGACTGGATCCTGCGCTGTTTTCTGAGCTTCCCGACCACGGCGAACGCTCCGGGCGACTGGATGCGGCTCGGATTCCTGCCGATCGCTTTTTTTGCGGTAGTGTTCCTGTTCCTGAGGGAGGGACGCAGGGAGCTCAAGGCGCTGTCCGCCGTCTCGGCCGTCTGCATGATCCTGCCGCTTTCCGGCTTTGTGCTGGGCGGCTTCAGCGCGGTCACGTATCGCTGGTGCTATATGCTTGCGCTCCTTACCGCTTATATCGTGGCGGACTGTCTGCCGGATATGTGCCGCATGAACAGAAGGGAAATGAAGATCTGTGTCGGAGCGGCCCTGGTATACGGATTTTTTGCCTGCTTTGGAAATTACATGGAGAACGGCTACACAAAGCTGGCCTTTGTCTGTCTGTGCGCCACGTTTGCCGTTCTGGCCGCAGTGCAGGAGGACGTCGGAAGGCTTTCGCGCTATGCAAAGCAGTGCCTGATGGTCCTGCTGACTTTTGCCATGGTGTTCCAGGCCGGGTTTACACTGTACGCGGGCGGCGATGTCGTCAGCGAATACACGGCGCCCGGGGAGGCGTGGGAAAAGGCGTCTGACACGCCGCTCGTGGCGGTGGAGGAGACCGGGGATGAAAGCTTTTACCGTGTCGCCTCGCCGTGGCTCGACTATTCTACGATCTCATCCTCCATCATGTTCGATTACAATGGGATTTCCATGTTCAACAGCACCCTGAACGGGAGCATTGTGGAATACCTCGAGCAGATGGGGGCGACGAGCTACAGCGTGACCCAGTTCATGGGCCTGAACAACCGGGCGTTCATGAGCGCGCTGGCCGCGGTAAAATATTATGCGTATTATGCGGACAACGACCGCCCTCTGCCGTACGGCTATGAGGAAGCGCTGCGCACAAAGGCAAACGGAAAAGAGACGATCGTCAGCGAGAACCGCTTTGCGCTCCCGCTGGGCTACACCTACGCGGCAGACGATGCCATCAGCAGGGAGGAGCTGGAGCAGTACGATGTGCTGGAGCGCCAGGAAGTGCTGATGCAGAAGGTGATGCTCGCAGATGACGAGGAAGTGCAGCGGCTCCGGGACGTACACGGCAGGGAAAAGACGGAGGACGCCCTCCTGACCCTTCAGCCGGTGGAGATCGAGTCTGTAAAGGAGCGGGGGATCCGCCTTCTGGAGACGGGAATGGAGACGGATCCGGAGAATGCCTGGATAACGGAGAGCGGAAAACAGGAATACAGGATGAGGGTCAGTTTCCGGGGACTGCCCGGGTCAGAGACTTATGTGGTGCTGAAGAACGCATTTATCGAGGGCGATATGTCCGAGGAAGCGATCAATGTCACGTTTGAAGTGGGAGATTCGAGCTACGAGTACAAATTCCGGCCGGATGACGACCGCTACGGGACGCAGCAGCAGGATTATGTCTTCAACCTCGGGTATTATGAGGACGCGCTGACTTCGTTTGCGGTGGAGATGAACCGGGAGGGAACGATCCACTTCGACAGCTTTGAGCTGTACTGCCAGCCGATGGAGAACCTGGAGGCGTATACGGACGAGCTGACGAAGGACGTCCTGGAGCATGTGGAGCTTGGGACGAACACCGTGTCCGGGGATATCTCGCTCGACGAGGACCGGCTGCTGGTGCTCAGCATTCCATATCAGAACGGCTGGACCGCGTATGTGGACGGAGAGCCGGTAAAGCTTCAGCGCGCGAACTATATGTATATGGCGCTCCCGCTCACGGCAGGGAATCACACGGTCAGGCTGACGTTCGCGATACCGGGAGTGAAATATGCACTTGTCATCATGCCGGGTGCAGTGGTATTATTATGTATATTGTGCCTGATCACATGGCTGGTCAGGAGACGGCGCCTACACAGAAGAACTTCGGGAGAAAAGCATTGAAATATTCAGTTATCATACCCTGCTACCGCTCGTCGGCCACGATCCGCAAGGTGGTCGAGCTGACCATGCAGGAGCTGGACAGCCTGGGGAAAACAGAATACGAATTTGTCCTGGTGGACGACTGCTCCCCGGACGGCGGAGCGACGATGGCGGAGCTTCTCGCCCTGGTGCGGGATTATTCCTGCGTGAAGGCTGTGGAGCTCGCCAGAAATGCCGGGCAGCACAACGCCGTGCTGGCGGGGCTGAACCATGCGGACGGGGACGCATTTATCGCGATGGACGACGACATGCAGACCCACCCTTCGCAGCTTCCCTTCCTGTTTGCGGAGTTTGAGAAGGGATATGATATCGTCTACGGCTATTATCCGCAGAAAAAGCACAGCAGATTCCGGAATTTCGGGAGCTACGTCAATTACATGACGCTGCGCATTTTTCTGAAAAAGCCCAGGGATCTGCGCACGTCCAGCTTCTGGATCATACGGAGGTTCGTGCGCGACTATGCAATCCAGTACAAGAGCACATACACGCATCTGCAGGGGCTTTTCCTGCGCACGACCCGCAACATCAGCTCGGTTCCGATTCAGCATTTCGAGCGCGAGGTCGGCAAGTCGAACTATACGTTCGGGAAGCTTCTGAAGCTGTGGTCGAATATCATCGGGTTCTCGATCGTACCACTGCAGGCGGCGATCTACACGGGATTTTTCTTCGCGCTGATCGGATTTCTGGGAGTGGTTGCGGTGATCATCCGGAAGATCGTCCGCCCGGTGACGTACATAGGCTGGCCGTCCACGATGGCCGCGATCTGCTTTTTCTCCGGCATGAACCTGCTGTTTATGGGAATGGTCGGGGAGTATGTGGGGCGGATCTTCCAGGGCATGAGCCGGAACCCGCAGTATGTAGTCCGCATGGTCCATGTGCACGAGAAAGAGGACACAGCGCAGGAGGGCGGTGCGGGCGCGGAGAAGTCGGACGCAGGCCGGAGCGCGCAGACAGACGCGCCGGACGCCCGCGAGGAGGCAGCCTGCGCGGATGAGACGGATCTGGTCTGAAGGAGATTGGAGGGTATCATGTCCGGAGGACATGATAAATAAGAATGAACTGCACTGCAGGGCATAAGATGAAGAGGAAACGGGTATGAAGAAATTAATGATTATGGGAGCGGGCATTTATCAGGTGCCTCTGATCGAAAAAGCGAAGGAAATGGGGATCTACACGATCGCGGTCAGCATTCCGGGCAATTATCCGGGATTCGCGGTCGCGGACCAGGTCTGCTATGAGAATACGGTGGATTATGAGCGCATCCTGGAGGTGGCGAGGCAGGAGAAGATCGACGGGATCGTGACAGCCGGGACGGACGTCGCGGTCATCACGATCGGAAAGGTCTGCGACGAGCTGGGACTGTCCGGGCTCAGCTTCGAGGCGGCAAAGATCGCGTCCAACAAGATCCGCATGAAGAAGAAATATGAGGAATATGGGGTGCGCACCGCGCGCTTCCGCGAGATCTCCTTTGACGAGGACATGTACGAGAAGACAAAGGGCCTGAACTTTCCGCTGATCTTCAAGGCGGTCGATACGTCGGGCAGCCGCGGCATCATCCGTGTGAATTCGCAGGAGGAATTTGAGCCGGCGCGCGCGCTGGTGAAGGCGAACACCCGCACGGATTTCTTCATTGTCGAGGAATTTATCGAGGGCCGGGAGTTCGGCGCGCAGGCGTTTGTCTACCGCGGAGAGGTGAAATTTATTCTGCCGCACGGCGACTACGTGTTCCAGGGGGATACGGGCGTTCCGGTCGGGCATTTCGCGCCCTACGACCTGGATCCAGAGATCATCGAGGACACGAAGGTGCAGCTTACGAAGGCCATCGAGGCGATGGGGCTCGACAACTGCGCGATCAATGCGGACTTTATCCTGAAGGACGGACAGACGTATGTGCTGGAGATCGGCGGCCGTTCGGGCGCTACGTGCCTGGCGGAGCTCGTGTCGATCTACTATGGATTTGACTATTATGAGAAGCTGATCCAGGCGGCTCTCGGCGAGGATGTGGAGTTTCCGCAGGAGCACGCGGTGCCGAATGCGAGTATGCTGCTGCGCAGCGACCGGGACGGCAGGATCACGGCGATCGAGAACCTCAACGTGCCGGACGACGATATTTATGAGATCCATTTTGACTACGGCGTCGGGGACGAGGTAAAGAAGTTTCACGTGGGCCCGCACCGCATCGGGCATGTCATCACAAAGGGCAGGACTCTGGACGCGGCCGTGGACAAGCTCAACGAGGCGCTCGGAAAGATCCGCATCACGGTGGAGTAGGGATTTAGTGTTTCCTGCGGATGATCTGTGAGATGATTTTCAGGTTCGGCAGCAGGAAGCGTATGCCGAGCGGAATTGTGCACGCGAAGACCGCATACCGGATAAGAGGCGTCCTGTCGAACAGCAGCATTGTCAGGATGCACAGAACAAAATACGCACAGGAGATAAACGCCGTCCGGCGCAGCGGGATCAGCTGTTCGCCGGTCAGGCGTTTTTCCATGAATGCCTGCATGCACATCAGCACGAGATAGCTGAATGCCGTCGTGTAGGCGGCCGCCCGGTAGCCGGCCAGCAGGATGAAGATATAGTTCAGCACGACGTTCAGGAACATGACGACCACGGTCGAAACCGCGACAAAGCCGGTCTTTTTGTGATAATTCTGGATCGCCGTGTAGCTGTAGCTGTAGAAGCGGAAGAGGGTGCCGGTCACCATCGGGGCGATCAGATAGACTGCTTCCCGGTAGCTCTTCCCGCCGAGAATAAGGATGATCTCCGGGGCGAACAGCACAAGCAGCCAGGAGATCACGCCGAAAACATGCATCAGGATCTTCCAGTAATTCCCGATCTCCCGGCCTTCCCCGCGGGAGATTTTTTCATACATCCAGGGAAGCCACGCGTTCCAGACCGCGTCCTCGAGGATCCAGATGATGTAGGAGACGGTGGTCGCGAGCGAGAAGACCGCGCCGCACAGATCGCCGGTGATCGATGTGACCATGAGCCGGTCCGCCTGGTTCATGATCTGGATGGACAGAACCTCCGGGATCAGGGGGAGGCTGAAGACCAGCGCGTAGCGCCAGTATCTCCGGCTGATGATCTTCCGCCCCTGGACGATCATCAGCGCTGCGACGAAGAAGCCTCCGATGATCATCGGAATATAGTAGCCGCCGATGCGCAGCGCCACGAGAGCATCCTCGCGGCCGTTTTTTTTGCCGAGCCAGATGAGGAGCACGGACAAAAGCGTCGCGGGTATGACCGTGGCGGCTGTGAAGGCCGTGCTGGCCTTGTAGCGCAGCATCTGTTTTTCACGGCGCTGGAAATAGAAGATGCTGGTGTGCGCGTACAGGTACAGAAACATGATGTAGAACATGAAATCGGTCAGCTCGAAGTTCATGGACAGGCACAGACGCTGGATCTGCCCCTTGAAGACCAGAAACAGGCCGAAAAACGCGCTGATCGAGAGGTAGGAGAGCGTGTGGACGCAGGAGACATATTCGTTAAAACGCTCCCTGACATCATACTTGGCGCGCTCCACACTGCGCCACAGGCACAGTGAAAAGACCGGCATCAGGATCAGAAGCCAGGATTCAAAGATCTTGACCTGATTGAACTGCGGCTTGGAGAGCAGGCGCGTGTAGACCGGGGTCATCAGAAACGTGATCCCGCGCACGAAAAGCTGCGCGATCACATAGAAGATCCCGGCGGTGAAAGCGGTCCTGTTCAGGGATTTTTTGTCCTGGTTTTCCGACATGGGAAGGTTCCTCCTGCAAGAAATACGTAAGACGCAAGCGGGCGCGGAGACTGTGTCCGGGGGACTGCGGCCAGGCTGCGCCGCCGGAATGCCGGAGCACGGGCTTTGGCAGAAACCGCGGCTTCAGAAGGCCCGCACAAAGCAGCGCAGCTTTCCGTTCGGGTCCGGCGGGATGGAATCGAGCCAGACAATGCGGACACGGAATTCGCTGCCGTAGAGCTTCTTCAGCTGTTCCCGGAAGAACGCGCTGATCTGGTCCTGAGAGTACGCTGTGTCCTGCGGATCGCGGACAAGCTCCACGCGCAGGTCGTGACAGGACTCCTGCACGTAGCGGAACTGTGCGATCCCCGTGATGCCGTTCGGGATCTTGCGCAGCTCGAGAACGGAGGTCTCGTCGCCGTTCTCGTGCTTCACCATATCGTTGAGCCGGCCGTGGATCCGGGTGACGTACCGCAGGCCGTCCTTCACATAGGAGGAGGCCTCGTCCCCGATATCGTAATTGATGAGCGGAAAATCTGTCTTGAACAGCGGCGTGATGATAAGGCGGCCGTCGTTCGCGAGGCGGTTCTCGCTGTCGTAGACGTTGACGACGTGCGTGTCATTGCAGACGACAAAGCGGTCGCTTCCGGCCTGTTTGATCAGGCAGCTTCCGGTCTCGTCGCTTCCGTAGGCGTCCGCCAGGCCGTGGCCAAAGGACTTTGTGAGTGTACGGACAGTCATCTCGTCCACCATCTCGCTGACCGGGATATACCATTTCGGGTGCCTGATCGTGAGGCCGTGCTGCTGCGCGAAAACAGCAATGCGCACGATGCAGTTCTTGCGCAGGCAGATCAGGTCTGGCGCGTAGTCGTTGAGCTCGGCGATGACCTCGCGCATTCCGGCGTCGGTCTCGCAGCGCTTCTCGGAGAGCCTGCGCCTGCGCAGGATGCCGAAACGCTGGACGATGGAGTCATGCGCCTTTTTCTCGGTGCGGTAGCTCGACTCAAATGTGACCATCTTGCCGAAGAACGGATTGTAGCCGAGCGACATCAGGACGCGGATCCAGTTGGCGTTGGTCCAGGCGTGCTCGCGCTGCGACTGGTAGAGCCGCAGGGGAATGCCGGTCGAGCCGCTCGTGCTCGTGCAGTCCCAGGAGTCGCGCGTGTCCGGATGGGTATCGTAGAGCTCTTTCATCCAGGCACGCAGCTCTTCCTTTGTGAGCAGCGGAAATTTTGCAAGATCCGCGGCGCAGTGAAAATCGTCAGGCGTCAGGCGGCACTCGTCAAAGCGCCTGCGGTAGAACGGAATCCTGTAGGCAGCCTTCATCAGCTTATGTATGTTGCGGTTCTGGCGTGCCCGGATCAGCGCCGGATTTCCGGTGAGCTTCCGGTCCAGCCGCATAAGATAGACAAAGGTGTATGCGTTGATCAGCTTTTTGCGTATCTGAAATCCCATGACAGGCATCTCCTTTTCTTCTGACCGCGCGCCGTGTCCGCCCGGCGGAGGCTTATCCGGCCCGGCCGCCGCGAACCGGCGCGATATTATCAAAGAGTATAACAGAATTTGCCGCAGGTGACAAGAAAATAGAAGCAATGTCATTAAGTTTAACGATTCCGGACACCGCAGGGGCGTTGCCGCGCGGGATTGTTTAAAAAAATTTCATGTAAATTTCAGAATTTGATGGGTTAAAAAATGCAGGGAAATGTGTTAAAATCTGAGAATATGACAATTGAGACAACGACAGGAAGAGGAGTCAGGCGTGGATAATTACGATGAACTGAAACCAACAGAAAAGCAGGGCCGTGACCTGTGGCGCAATATCAAATCTCTGCGGAAGAAGCTGCTTGGGACGAAGGTGATCCCGGAGGAATTTCAGCTTCCGGAGCAGATCGTTCCGCCGGTGAAGCGGTATGCCCCTGATGTGGAGAAGGGGCTGACGGACGCGCAGGTGCAGGAGCGCGTCGCGCAGGGAGCCGTCAACACGGCGGTGGAGGCGCCGTCCAAGTCCAAAAAGGAGATTATCTACAGCAACATTTTCACGTATTTTAATCTTATTTTCTTTATCATTGCAGTCTTGCTGATCCTTGTCGGCTCCTTTCGGGATCTGACGTTTCTTCCGGTTATCATCGGAAATACGCTGATCGGCATTGTGCAGGAGCTGCGCTCCAAGAAAGTCCTGGATAACCTGCGCATCCTGAATGCGCCGAAGAATACGGTTGTGCGAAACGGCGCCGAGACCCAGATCGCCTCGGAGGATCTGGTCATGGACGACATCATCATCCTCTCGGGCGGGAACCAGATCCCGGCGGATGCGGTCGTCGAGGAAGGGGAGATCCTGGTCAACGAATCCCTGATCACGGGCGAGGCGGATCCGATCTCCAAAAAGCAGGGGGATACTCTGCTCTCCGGAAGCTTTGTGATCTCGGGGCAGTGCAGGAGCCGTCTGGAGCGGGTCGGCGAGGAATCCTATGTCTCGCAGCTTACGCTCAAGGCGAAGGAGATGAACGACGAGGAAGAGTCGGAGATGATCCGATCTCTGGACCGCCTGGTGAAGATCATCGGTATCCTGATCATCCCGATCGCGATCATCCTGTTCAGTCAGCAGTATTTTATCAACAACACTCCGGCGCGCGCGAGCGTGACCGCGACGGTCGCGGCGATCCTTGGCATGATTCCTGAGGGGCTTTACCTGCTCGCGAGCGTGGCGCTCGCGGTGAGCGTGATGCGCCTGGCGGTGCAGAAGGTGCTGGTGCACAATATGAAATGCATCGAGACGCTTGCGCGCGTAGACGTACTCTGTGTCGACAAGACCGGGACGATCACGGACAATACCATGACGGTGAAAAAAGTACTGCCGCTGCGTGAAGACCTGCGGGAGGACAGCGTGGCGGAGCCCGGATCGGAAGGGCAGGAGATCTCCCGGGCGGCAGCGCCGCAGGCGGAGATTTCGGCTTCGGGGGAGCAGACACTGCCGCAGCCGGCGGGAACTGGACAGGCGGCGCCGGGAGAGGGGACAGCACCTGTGCAGGCAGCAGAGTCAGGGCAGAGGGCTGTGCCGGAACAGACAGCCGGGCCGGGGCAGAGAACAGCGCCCGTGTATTCGGCAGAACCTGCACAGGCGGCAGAGTCAGTACAGGGGACAGCGCCCGCGCGCCTGGCAGAGCCAGGGCAGACGGCAGGATCGCAGCAGGCGTCCGCGGAGGCTGCAGTCCCGGAATTTTCTCCCGAGGAGGCCGCGGAGCTCGAGCTGGCGCTCGGAGATTTTGCGGCGGCCATGGCGGCCGACAATATTACGATGAAGGCGATCAAGGACTTCTTCCGCAAGCGCAGCGGAAAGCGCCCGGAGAAGGTGTTCTCCTTCTCGTCTGTGACAAAATACAGCGGGGCCGTTTTTGGGGATGTCAGCTACGTCCTGGGCGCGCCGGAGTTTATTCTGCGCGAGCGCATCGGGGTTTACCGCTCCCAGATCGACCGCTGGGGCAGGCAGGGCTTCCGTGTCCTGGTATTTGCCCGATATCCGGGGGAGCTGGACGGGAAGCCGCTGACACAGGCCGCAGAGCCGATGGGCATGGTCCTTCTGGCGAATCCGGTCCGCGAAAAGGCGAAGGAAACCTTCTCGTATTTCGCGGAGCAGGGTGTGGAGATCAAGGTGATCTCCGGGGACAATCCGATGACGGTGTCCGAGATCGCGAAGGAGGCCGGGATCCGCGGGGCGGAGTCTTTTGTGGACACCTCGGAGCTCTCCGACGAAGAGCTCGAGGCCGCGGCGGCGGAATATTCCGTGTTCGGCAGGGTGACGCCGGATCAGAAGCGCACGCTTGTCAGCGCGCTGAAGAAGGCCGGCCACACGGTGGCAATGACCGGCGACGGCGTCAACGACGTGCTGGCGCTCAAGGACGCGGACTGCAGCATCGCGATGGCCTCGGGAAGCGACGCGGCGGCGCAGGTGGCGCAGCTGGTGCTCCTGGAGTCCGACTTCTCAAAAATGCCTGCGGTGGTCGCGGAGGGAAGGCGCGTCGTGAACAACATCGAGCGCACGGCAAGCCTGTTTCTGGTAAAGAATATCTTTTCGCTGTTTATGTCGATCCTGTCCATCGTGCTGATGGTAAACTATCCGCTCGAGCCGTCGCAGGTCTCCCTGATCAGCATGTTCACGATCGGTATCCCGGCGTTTGTGATGTCGCTGGAGCAGAACACCGACCAGATCAGGGGCCATTTCCTGGGCAATGTGCTGTTTAAGGCGCTTCCGGGCGGCCTGACAGACTTTATCGTGGTCAGCGCGCTCTACCTGTTCTGCATGGAGTTCGGGGTCAGCGCGAACGACGTGTCGACGTCGTCCACGATCGTGCTCGCGATCGTCGGCCTGATGATCCTCTACCAGATCGCGTCCCCGATGACGAAGTACCACTGGTTTCTGTGGTCCGGCATGGCGGCCGGCCTGCTCTACTGCATGATCTTCGTCAGCCAGATCTTTGCGATCACGAGCATTTCCAAGAAATGCGTGATGCTTCTGGTGATCTTCGCGATCATCACAGAGCCGACCTTCCGCTATCTGAGCAGCTGGATCCGAAAGCTGTCTAAGTTTTATATGAAAAGAAAACAAAAAGCGCGCACGGTTTAGCAGGTTAGTGTAAAATTATAGTAGGCAAGGTAAAAGAAAGAGGCCGAAGCCTCTTCCCAATCACACAGTTTTTCTTTATG
>CANRBX010000020.1 GCA_947628955.1 uncultured Lachnospiraceae bacterium
TGATGATGCGCTCCTTGTGCTCGGTGCCGAACGCCTCCATCGTGATCGTCAGCTCCACGGCCGCGTTGCGGTTCGTGCTCACAAACTGGTTGTGGTCCAGCTTGATGACGTTGCCCTGCTCCTCCGCAATGATCGTCGCCACGCGGACGAGCTCGCCCGGGCGGTCCGGAAGCAGCACGGAGATCGTAAAGATACGGTCGCGCTGGATCAGGCCGTGCTGGACAACGGAGGCCATCGTGATCACGTCCATGTTTCCTCCGGAAAGCACCGCGACCACCTTTTTGTTCTTCGCATCCAGATGCTTGAGCGCGGCCACCGTCAGCAGGCCGGAATTTTCCACGATCATCTTGTGGTTCTCAACCATGTCCAGGAAGGCGACGATCAGCTCGTCGTCGCTGACTGTGATGATATCGTCGATGTTCTCCTGGATGTAGGGGAAGATATTCACGCCCGGCGTCTTCACCGCGGTGCCGTCGGCGATCGTGTTTACCCCTGGAAGCGTCACAACCTTTCCCGCCTCCAGGGACGCCTTCATGCAGGCCGCCCCCTCCGGCTCCACGCCGATCACCCGGATCTTCGGGTTCAGGAGCTTGGCCAGCGTGGAGACGCCGGTCGCCAGGCCGCCGCCGCCGATCGGGACAAGGATGTAGTCCACCAGGGGAAGCTCTTTGACGATCTCCATCGCGATCGTCCCCTGGCCGGTCGCCACCGCCAGGTCGTCGAAGGGATGGATGAATGTGTAGCCGTTTTCCTCCGCCAGACGGTATGCGTGCTCGCACGCCTCATCGTACACGTCTCCGTACAGTACGACCTCGGCGCCGTAGCTCTTCGTGCGGTTCACCTTCATGAGCGGCGTCGTCGCCGGCATCACGATGACGGCCCTGCAGCCGTACGCCTTCGCCGCATAGGCGACGCCCTGCGCGTGGTTCCCTGCGGACGCGGTGATCAGCCCCTTCTCGCGCTCTTCCTCCGACAGGGTACTGATCTTGTAGTATGCGCCGCGGATCTTGTACGCGCCCGTCACCTGCATATTCTCCGCCTTCAGATAGACCCTGCTGCCCGTCTGCGCGCTGAAATATTCACTGTATACGAGCTTCGTCTCCTGTATCACACGCTTCACGCACTCGGAAGCTTCCTCAAATGTATCTAATGTAAGCATGCTCTCTTTCCCTCTCATTTTCTGTACTGCCGTCCGGTCATTCCTGTGTCTGGCCGAACAGCGCATTCACAAATGTGTCCGCGTCGAACTTCTGGAGATCGTCGATCGACTCCCCGACGCCGATGTATTTCACCGGGATCCCGAGCTCCGCATGGATGGCCACCGCGATGCCGCCCTTGGCCGTCCCGTCCAGCTTCGTCAGGATGATGCCCGTGATGTCCGCCACCTCCCGGAACTCGCGCGCCTGTGCAAGCGCGTTCTGCCCGGTCGTCCCGTCGAGCACCACCAGAGTCTCGCGGAACACGTCCGGGCACTCCCGCTCGATCACACGGTTAATCTTTCCAAGCTCATTCATCAGGTTCTTCTTGTTGTGCAGCCTCCCGGCCGTGTCGCACAGCAGGACGTCCGCGTCCCGCGCGCGCGCAGCCATGATCGCGTCGTACACGACGGAGGCCGGATCGGATCCCGCCTGTCCGCCGATCACCTCAACGTCCGCGCGCTTCGCCCACTCCGTCAGCTGCTCCACGGCCGCCGCGCGAAACGTATCCGCGGCCGCCAGGACCACCTTTTTCCCCTGATCCTTCAGCTTTCCGGCGAGCTTGCCGACACTCGTCGTCTTGCCGACGCCGTTGACGCCGATCACCAGCACGACAGACTTCCGGTTCTCAAACTCGTATGCCGTCTCTCCGACGTTCATCTGATCCTTGATGCTGTCGATAAGGAGCTGTTTGCATTCCGCCGGATCCTTAATGTTTTTCTGCTTTACCTTTTCCTTAAGATCCTCGATGATGGAGGTCGTAGCATTGATCCCGATGTCTCCCATGACAAGGGTTTCCTCGATCTCGTCGTAAAAATCATCGTCAATGCTGGAAAATCCGCTGAAGATCGCATCGATCCCGGAGACAATGTTGTCCCTCGTCTTGGCAAGCCCAGCCACCAGGCGCTTGAAAAAGCCTTTCTTTTCTTCCATGCCGTCACGCTCCTTTCCGGTCGTATCCTCTCAGTGCATTTTTATTCCAGATCACTCTCGATCAGGTTCACCGATACCAGCGCGGAAACTCCCTTCTCCTGCATGGTGATCCCATACAGGCGGTCCGCCGCGGTCATCGTACCTCTCCTGTGAGTTATAATAATAAATTGTGTATTTTTTGTCAACTTATGCAGGTAACGTGCATAGCGGTCCACATTATTTTCATCGAGAGCCGCCTCGATCTCGTCCAGCAGGCAGAACGGCGACGGCTTCAGATTCTGGATCGCGAAGAGAAGCGCGATCGCGGTCAGCGACTTTTCCCCTCCGGAGAGCTGCATCATGTTCTGCAGCTTCTTTCCAGGCGGCTGCGCGGTGATCCGGATCCCGGCCTCCAGGATGTCTTCCTCCTCCACCAGCTCCAGGGTTCCGCGTCCTCCGCCGAACAGCTCCCGGAACGCCTTGTCAAACTCCGCCTGGATCCTGACAAACTGCTCCCTGAACTGGGTGCGCATTCCGCTGTCGAGCTCGCCGATGATCCGCAGCAGGGCCTCCTCCGCCTTCTGCAGATCGTCGTGCTGCGTCTGGAGGAAGGAATGGCGCTCTGACAGCTCCTTATAGTCCTCAATGGCGTTGACATTCACGTTTCCGAGCGCCTTGATCTCGCTCTTGATCGCGGAAATGTTCTTCTTCAGGGAAGAAACGCTGCCGCAGTCCTCACTGGCAAGCTCCTTTGCGGTCCCGTACGTCAGGCCGTATTCCTCCCACATGTAATTGACCTGCGCCTCTTTCTGCGCCTCCGCCTTCTCCAGCTGTGCGTTCAGGCGGAAATTCTCGCGGTCCAGCAGGCTGATCTGCTCGGACTGTTCCTCGCGCGTCTCGAAAAATTTCCTGTGAAGCGTATTCTTTTCTTCTCTTGCCGCGGCGAGACCGGCGATCTCCTCCTGCAGCTGCTGTTCTGCCAGGGCAGACTGCTTCAGAGTCTCCTCTGTCTGCGCGATCTGGTCCTCCTTCTGCGCAATGCTGCCCGCCGCGTCCGCGGTCTCCTGCTCATAGCGGAGCCGCTCTTCCTCAAGCTGCCCGAGCTGCTGCCGGATGCGCGAGACGTTCTGCCCGGCAAAGGTCTCCTGCTGGGAGAGCTGCGCCTGTCTCAGCTGTACCTCGCTGACCGCCGCAAGCGCGTCCTTCTGACCTGCGCGCCGCTGTTCCAGCTCATCCTGCCAGCCGGCGATCTGCCGCTCTGTCTCCTTCTCCGCCTGCTCCGACACGACAAGCTCCTGCTCTTCCCTGCTCCGGCTCTCGCCGATCTCCTGCGACTGCCGGTCGATCTCCTGAGATTCCTCCTGCACCTTCCGGAATCCCCGGTCGGCGGCCCCGCCCTTCTCATTCAGCTCGTCCAGGCGGAGCTTCGCGGTATTCTGCGCCAGATATTCCTCCTGCAGGCTGTCGCGCAGCTTTACGATCTCGTCGCGCAGCTCATTGCGCACCGTGCGGCACTCGTCGATCTGTATCTGGAGTTCCTGCAGCATCTCGCTGCGTCTCTTCACCTGTTCCTCGAGTTCCTCTATCTCTCTTCTCCTGCCGAGCAGGTTGCTGGAATTTTTGAACGCGCCTCCCGACATTGCCCCGCCGGGATTCAGCAGCTCTCCGTCCTTCGTCACAATGCGCAGCGTATGCCTGTATTTCCGTGCCAGGGCGATCGCATCGTCGATATGCTCCGCGACGATGGTCCTCCCGAGCAGGTGCAGCACAAGCGCGTCATATTTTTTCTCTGCGCTCACCAGAGAAGAGGCCAGGCCGATCACGCCCTTCTCCTTCAGGGCCTGCGGCGTGTTAAATTCATTTTTCGCGGAGATTCCCGACAGCGGCAGGAACGTCGCCCTTCCGTACTTGTTCTTCTTCAGGAATTCGATCTGCCGCTTCGCCGTCTCCTCCGTGTCTGTCACGATATTCTGAATGCTTCCGCCAAGCGCTGTCTCGACCGCGACTTCATACGCCCTGTCCACCTTGATGATGTCGGCGACCACCCCGAGAAGCCCCGGGGTCTTTCCCTTCTGCTCCATCACGCGGCGGATGCTGTTGCCGTATCCGTCATAGCGCTCCGCAATATTTTTCAGGGATTCCAGGCGTGAGGATTCCCTGTGGTACTCCGTCTGCTCCGCCTCGATCTGACGGTTGTACTCCTGAAGCTGCTGCTGGAACACGGAAAGGCGCTCATTCGCCTTATCGCTGCGCGCCATGAGATCCTCGATCCGCATGGTGATCTCCTCGTATTCCTGCTCGGTCTCCTGGCGGACCTCCTCCTGCTCATTTCTCTCGCTCTTCAGCTTCAGGGCCTCCTGGGCAAGCTGCGCCCGGCGGATCTGCGTCTGCTCCAGCATCGTATCATAGCGCTGGATGCGCGCCTTTACGTTTGCCCTCTGATTCAGGATCTCGATGATCGCGCCCTTTCCCTGCCCGATCTTCTGCTCCAGGCCGGAGATCTCCTCCTGCACCGCCTCCGCGGCATCCTCCGCCAGCTTCTCTTCCCGGCCCACGGCGGACAGGTCTGCGCGCAGCTTCTCCAGCGCCTGCACTTCCTCAGACTCCTGCCGCGCGTATTCCTCCATCTGCTGCGTGATCTCGCGGATGCGCGTCTGCAGATGCTCGTCGCTCGTGCGCGCCGTGTTGATCTGCTCCTTCAGAAGTTCGATCTGGTTCTCGAACTGCTGCCTGCGCAGCTGTCCCTGCGAGACGGTCTCGCGCTTCTCAAGAAGCGCCGCATCCATCTGCTCGATCTCTTTCTCCTGCACCTCGTAGTCCTGCCTGGTGCGCTCGTACTCCGCCCGCGCGCCGGCAAGCTGTTCCTCCGTCAGCCGCTGCTTTTCCCCCAGGGCTTCCACTTCCCCGCGGATCCGGTCAAATTCCAGCAGAAAGAGGTTCGCGTCATACCGCTTCAGCTCGTCGCGCTTCTGAAGGTAGATCCTGGCCGTCTCGGCCTGCTTCTGCATGGGGCCGAGCTGCCTCGTCAGCTCCGACAGGATGTCGTTGACGCGCACAAGGTTCTGCCTCTCAGCCTCGAGCTTTTTCTGCGCGGTATTCTTGCGCCTCTTGAATTTTACGATCCCGGCCGCCTCATCGAAGAGCTCTCTGCGGTCCTCCGGCTTTCCGCTTAAGATCTTGTCGATCTGCCCCTGCCCTATGATCGAATACCCTTCCTTTCCGATACCCGTGTCATAGAACAGCTCGTTGATGTCCTTCAGTCTCACCTGTGTGCCGTTGAGCAGATACTCGCTCTCGCCGGAGCGGTACACCCGCCGCATCACCGTCACCTCATCGTAGGAGACGGCGAGCTGATGGTCGGAATTGTCAAGGGTGATCGCCACCGCGGCATAGCCGAGCGGTTTGCGTATTTCCGTGCCGGCAAATATCACATCCTGCATGTTCGCGCCGCGCAGCTGCTTCGCGCTCTGCTCGCCGAGAACCCAGCGCACCGCATCCGCGACATTGCTCTTGCCGCTCCCGTTCGGGCCCACGATTGCCGTGATCCCGTTGTGGAACTGGAACACGATCTTATTGGCGAATGATTTGAAGCCCTGTACTTCAATGCTTTTCAGATACATGCGCTGCTTTCCCCTTCAATCCAATGATCGCACGATAGGCGGCCTCCTGCTCGGCCGCTTTTTTGGTGCTTCCGCGCCCCGTTCCCTCTACGACGCCGCCGATACGCACCTCCACAAGGAAGGTCTTCGCATGATCCGGCCCTTCTTCGCCGATGATCGCATAGTGGATCTCGTCCTCCCGGTAATCCCTCTGGACGATCTCCTGCAGAATCGTCTTGCTGTCATAAAAAAGCTTTTTGTGCTCGATGTCTGTCAGCACAAAGCGCTCGATAAACGTTTTCGCGCTCTCGAATCCGCCGTCCAGGTAGATCGCGCCGATCAGCGCCTCCATCGCGTCTGATATGATGGAGTTGCGCATCCGTCCGCCCGTCTGCTCTTCGCCCCTGCCGAGAAGCAGGTAGTGTCCGAGATCGATCTCTTTCGCGCACAGTGCCAGCGTCGGCTCGCACACGATGCTGGCGCGCAGCTTTGTGAGCTCTCCCTCCGCCATCTTCGGGTAATGGTGATAGAGAAAATCGCTGCTGACCACTTCAAGCACAGCATCTCCCAGAAACTCAAGACGCTCATTGTCATGAACCTGCCCCAGCCTGTGTTCATTCGCATAGGAGCTGTGGCACATGGCCTGTCTGAGCATCCCCTCCCGGTGGAAGGTGTATCCGATTCTCTGTTCTAATTCCCTCGAATTAAAGTCCGCCATTTAGCACTCTCCACAGTAATTAATTAAGGAGGCTTAAAAGCCCCCTTTTGTCTCAGCTGATCACATTCCTGATCGCCTCCGCGGCGTCGCCGACAGAAACGATCTTCTCTGCCTTCTCATTCGGGATCTCGATATCAAACTCTTCCTCAATTCCCATGATGATCTGGAAGATGTCGAGCGAGTCGGCACCAAGATCATCCACAAATGTAGTCTCCGGAGTAATCTCATCCGCGTCCACATTCAGAACCTCTGCGATAATTCCCTGCAATTTCTCAAACTCCATAACAACAGCTCCTTTACGATTTATTCTATAATAATATGTTCTTTTATTTTTTCATTGATCTCCTGCTCGGAAAACTGTACGCACTGATAGATGGAATGCTCCACTTCCTTCGCGGTGGAGCTGCCGTGCGTCTTCACCACGAGCCCCTTCAGCCCGAGCAGCGGCGCGCCGCCGTACTCGCTGGCGTCGAACGACTTCAGGGTATCCTTCAGAGCCGGCTTCACAAGAAGCGCCCCGATCTTCGTCCTGAGATTCTGCATCATGCTCGCCTTGATCATCCTGATCAGCGTCCCGCCCACGCCCTCGTAGAGCTTCAGGATCACATTTCCCGTGAAAGCCTCGCAGACGATCACATCGCAGACGCCGGATGGAATGTCCCTCGCCTCAATGCTTCCGATAAAATGAATGTCGCCGCACTGCTTGAGCAGGGGGAACGTCTCCTTCACAAGCGCATTGCCCTTTTCTTCCTCCGCGCCGATATTGACGATGCCGACCCTGGGGTTCTTCACCCCGAGCACATTTTCCATATAGACAGAGCCCATCCTCGCAAACTGTACCAGATGCGAAGGGCGCGCGTCCACATTGGCCCCGCAGTCGATCAGCAGGGAAACTCCCTTCTGTGTCGGGATCAGAGGCGCAAGCGCGGGGCGCTCTATCCCCTTGATCCTTCCGACGATCACCTGTCCGCCTACCAGAACAGCCCCGGAACTGCCCGCCGAGACGAAGGCGTCCGCCTCCCCCTGGCGCACCATTGTCATGCCCACAACGATAGAGGAATCCTTCTTTGTGCGGATCGCCGCAACCGGAGGCTCAGCTGTCTCGATCACCATGCTGGTGTGAACCACCTCGATCCGGTCTGCCGGATAGGAATACTTTTTCAGCTCCTGCTCCACCACATCCCGGATGCCTGTCAGGATCACATGAATATTCTCATAATGATTCACCGCCTGCACAGCGCCCTTAACGATCTCCTGCGGCGCGTTGTCTCCGCCCATGGCGTCCACAACCACCCGAACTGTCCTGCCCATCGCATGTCCTCCTGCGGATTTTCTGTTCTCACAATTACTATACAAGACATTTTTCCAAAAATCAATATGTTTTGTAGTATCTGGAAAGATGATTTGAAAAGAAAGGAAAAAAATGTGCAGAAAAATAGGCATCTCACAGAAGATGCCTACCCACATTGCTTAAATTGCTCAATCCATCGCAATGACCTCTTTTTTGTTGTATGTTCCGCAGGCCTTGCACACTCTGTGCGGAAGCATCAGCTCACCGCATTTGCTGCACTTTACGAGATTCGGAACGGACATTTTCCAGTTCGCTCTTCTCTTATCCCGTCTTGCCTTGGAAGATTTGTTCTTAGGGCAGATCGCTCCCATCGTTCACACCTCCTTAAATTTGCTGAAAATATCAAGGACTTTCGCCATTCTTGGATCCAGATCCGCTGGTTCGCAGCCGCATGAACCCTTATTCAGATTCTGTCCGCAAACGCTGCACAATCCCCGACAATCCTCCCGGCAGAGTACCCTCTCCGGCCAGATCAGCAACGCTTCGTCATGGACAAGCTGATCCACATTCAGGTTATATCCATCAATATAATCCTTGTCTTCTGCATCCATCTCCAGATCGAGCTGGATATCCAGTCTGACAGCCACAGGCTCCAGACAGCGCGCGCACGGAACAGACACCTCAAGCTGCGTACTTCCCTTCAGGATAAGCTTTCCCTCACCGGCATTCTCCACTGTCAGGGAAACCGGCGATTTCTCTGTTATCCTGAATCTGCCAAAGCGGTAATCCAGCGTCTCCAGCTCCAGAACTGCTTCCCGCTGGATCGTCTTTCCCTCGGTCAAAAGGACTTCCGTCAGGTCCATCAAGGCACACTCCTCCTAACGCACGACTTAAATTATACCTGTCAGATATTGATTTGTCAACTGATTTTTCACACTTTTTACACAAATGAACCGGTGTATATATCATCTGCGCAGCGACTTCACGGCTGAGGCCGTCCCCTTTGTCACAGCTCCCGAGCTGCTCTTCGCATACGGGACGATTTTGTAGGAATACTGCTTTCCTTTTTTCACGGACGTATCTGTCCACGACAGGGACGAGGTCGTCTTCACTTTCCTGTAGCTGCTCTCTCCCGACGCCTTGCGGTACACATAATAGCCGCCGGCGCCTTCCGCCTTTTTCCACTTGAGCGCGATGCCCGCGGCCCCGCTCTTTATGGAGGATATGGAGGTCTTTCCCACCGCCGGGGCAGCGCTTCCGTTGCCGAGGATGTTCTGATATCTTGTTTTTTTCAGCTCGCTGATCAGTCTGTCATACTGATTCTGGAAGATGCCGATCCCAGTGCCCTTCCCTCTGCTGTCGAGAATATAAAAATACTCTCCGATCTCCGTCCTGTACCCGCTCTTCGCCAGCAGCTCGCCCAGCTGCTTCAGCCGTTTCTCAAACAGCCGGATCTGCGCCGCAAAATTTTTTTCGATGGTCTGGTACGCCTTCAGGAACTCTGCATTTCCCATGATCCCGTCATAGACGGAGCGGTTGTTCTGCTTCGCGTATACGAGATACTGCAGGATAAAATATTTGAACTCCGCGTAGGCCAGGCGGTCATTTGCACACATGTTCACAAAATTCTGCCACTGCTTTACCGTCGCCTTGCTCGACTTGTAATAATCGTACAGAGACAGCTGGGCGTGCATCCCCCAGTAGTACGCGGTAAATTCGTTCAAAAGCCCGTACACTCCCTGTACGTCCGAGGCCATGTTCGCATCCGGCTGGCCGACATAGACGGACCAGCGCTGCGTGCGGAGACTGGCCGGGACCGTCGAGGCCATCCGCTTGCTGGGGAACACGGCCGTGATCGGGACGCGCACCGTCTTCTGGTTTCCGATATAGATGTCCTCCGTATTCCAGGGCGCATTCATATAGCTGTACTCATGGAACTCCTCGTGCACCCCCACATCGATCGAGTCCACGATCTCCTGGCTGTTCATCCACCACATCAGAAGCCCGTCGTCGCTGCCGGAGGTCGCCTTCAGAATGTACGCGCTGTCTGTATCGTAGGCATTCATCAGAGAAAAGATATTCTTCCTGTTGATCGCGGCATTCATCTTCGGAACGGCCGCAGACACAGTCTGGCCCGCCAGCACCAGCAGAACAAGCCAGAGGCTGATCAGTCTTGATAATTTTCTGCGCATTTTCTTTCAACTCCTCCGTGCAGGGAACCAGATGCCCCGCCTCACAGTCTGACGGCCGGAACCAGTCCGGCCGCCGCTTATTTCATATGATACTTTTGATCCGTTCTCAGACGAGCGCCACCGTCTCGCGGCAGATCGCAAGCTCCTCGTTCGTCGGGATCACCGCAACCTTCACCCTGGAATCCGGTGTGGAGATCACGCAGTCGTCGCCGCGCTTCTTGTTGGCCTCCGCGTCCAGCGTGATGCCGAGATAGCCGAGATAGCCGACCACCTTCTCGCGCACGAGCGGAGCGTTCTCGCCGATGCCCGCCGTAAACGCGATCGCGTCCACGCCGTTCATCGCCGCCACATAGGCGCCGATATATTTTGCCACACGGTAGCTGAACACGTCGATCGCATTCTCCGCCAGCTTATTGCCGGAATTCATGCCGTTTTCCAGATCGCGGAAGTCGCTGGAAAGGCCGCCGGAGATGCCGAGCACGCCGGACTTCTTGTTCAGGACGTTCATAACGCCCGCAATGTCCAGATTCTCTTTCTTCGCGATAAACTCCATGATCGCCGGGTCGATGTCGCCGGAGCGCGTGCCCATCACGAGTCCCTCGAGCGGCGTCAGTCCCATGGAGGTGTCCACACATTTGCCGTTTACGACCGCGGAGATCGACGCGCCGTTGCCGAGGTGCGCAACGATCACCTTGCTGTTGTCCGCATCCAGGCCGAGGAATTCAGTCATGTGCTTCGATACGAAGCTGTGGCTGGTGCCGTGGAAGCCGTAGCGTCTCACCTTGTATTTCTCATAGTATTCATACGGAAGCCCGTACAGATACGCCTTCTCCGGCATCGTCTGGTGGAACGCTGTGTCAAACACACCCACCATCGGCACGCCCGGCATCAGCTCTGCGCACGCATGGATGCCGATCAGGTTCGCCGGATTGTGCAGGGGCGCCAGATCGTTGCACTCCTCGATCGCAGCGATCACCTCGTCATTGATCACGACGGAGGACGCAAACTTCTCGCCGCCGTGCACGACTCTGTGGCCTACCGCACTGACATCCGCGAGGCTCTTGATCGCGCCGGTCTTCTCATTTACAAGAGCGTCCAGGACCATCTGGATCGCCTCTTTGTGGGTGGGCATCGGGGCGTCCGTGATCTCCTTGTCACAGCCGGCCTTCTGGTATGTCAGCCTGCCGTCGATGCCGATGCGCTCACACAGCCCCTTCGCGAGCACTTCCTCAGACTCGGAATTGATCAGCTGATATTTCAGGGATGAGCTCCCGCAGTTGATTACTAATACATTCATCTCTGTCTTCCTCCACTTTCTCTCTTATTTGCCTGCCGCCTGGCACTGAACCGCCGTGATCGCCACAACGCCGACGATGTCGTCCGCAGAGCATCCTCTGGACAGGTCGTTCACCGGCGCTGCGATTCCCTGTGTGACCGGGCCGTACGCCTCGGCCTTGCCGAGTCTCTGGACAAGCTTATAGCCGATGTTGCCCGCGTCAAGGTTCGGGAAGATCAGGACGTTCGCCTTGCCTGCGACGTCGCTGTTCGGGGCCTTGGACGCGCCCACGCTCGGAACGATCGCCGCGTCAAGCTGCATCTCGCCGTCGAGCTTCAGGTCCGGATACTGCTCCTTCGCGATCTTCACGGCCTCTGTCACCTTGTCCACCAGCGCGTGCTTCGCACTGCCCATCGTGGAGTGGGACAGCATGGCGACCCTTGCCTCTTCGCCCACAAGGAGCTCGAAGGACTCTGCGGAGGATGCCGCGATCGCCGCGAGCTCTTCCGGATTCGGATCCTGCACCAGGCCGGAATCCGCAAACACAAACGCACCGTTTGCACCGTACTCACAGTCCGGAACGACCATCAGGAAAAATGCGGAGACAAGCTTTGTGCCCGGCTTTGTCTTCAGGATCTGCAGGCACGGACGGAGCGTGTCGGCCGTAGAATGGCAGGCGCCGGATACCATGCCGTCCGCGTCGCCCATCTTTACCATCATGACGCCGTAGTACAGATACTGGTTCAGAAGGATCTCCTTCGCCTGCTCCGGAGTCATGCCCTTCTTGGAGCGCAGCTCCACAAGCTTGTCAATGTAAGCCGGCGTCTTTTCGCTCTTCGCCGGGTCAACGACAGCCGCGCCCGAGATATCCAGGCCCTCGCTGCCCTTCTTCACAGCTTCCTCGCTGCCGACCAGAACGATGTTCGCAATGCCCTCAGCGAGGATCTTCGCCGCGGCCTCATATGTTCTCCGGTCCTCAGTTTCCGGAAGTACGATCGTCTTTTTGTCTGCCTTTGCTTTTTCTTTGAGAATGTCAATAAATGCCATGACCCATGGACTCCTTTCAGATAAGTATTTGCTTTGGTACGATTATACTCCAAATTCTTACAGCGGACAAGATAAAATTTGCGTTGCGCCGGGCTTTTTTGTCTGATAAAATAGGCAGAAATACGGTATTTCATTTCATCGGCAGGCAGAGGGAAAACTATGCGCACGGTCGGCATCATCGCGGAGTACAATCCGTTTCACACAGGTCACGCTTACCATATCAGAAAGGCAAAAGAATTATCCGGGGCAGATTACGCAGTCGTCGTGATGAGCCCCGACTTTGTGCAGCGCGGCGAACCGGCCGTCTTCGACAAGTACACCCGCGCACAGATGGCGCTTCTGAACGGGGCGGATCTCGTCCTTGAGCTCCCCGTCTGCTATGCCTGCGCAAGCGCGGAATATTTTGCGCAGGGCGCCGTCTCGCTGCTCGACCGCCTCGGCGCGGCGGATGCGCTCTGCTTCGGCGCGGAGGATCCGGATCCCGCGATGTTCCGAAAGGCCGCCCGTGTGCTTTCCGGAGAGTCCGGCGACTACGCCTGCCATCTGCGCAGGCTGCTGAAGCAGGGAATGACCTGGCCCCAGGCGCGCTCAGCCGCGCTCCGGCTCTGCTCGGACGGCGGTTCCGGGCCGGATACCGCCGCGGATGCGTCCGGAACTGATGCCGGCGGACGGAAAAGCCTCTCCGACTTTCTCTCAGCGCCAAACAACATTCTCGGCACGGAGTACTGCCGGGCGCTTCTGAACTGCAAAAGCCGCATCGAGCCGCTTCCCGTCCGGCGAAAGGGCGCGTCCTATGACAGTCTCTCCCTGAGCGAGACGTTCTGTTCCGCGTCCGCTCTCCGCAGGGGTATCTGCGAGCGCGCGGCAGACAGCGCCCTCCTGCGCTTTGTCCCGGAAAACTGCAGAGATCTCTTCTGCCGTTCCTTAGATGCTGCCGTGACGCCAGAAGAGCTCCTGCCGTTCCTCATGCAGAAGCTCCTCCCGGACTGTTCTTATTCTTCTATCCTCGATATCTCTCCCGATCTGTCTGACCGCATCCGCAGCCTGCGCTTCGCGTGCATCGGCAGGACATACCGGGAAATCGTCTCTCTTCTGAAAACCAGACAGCTGACCGAGTCCCGCATCCGCCGGGCCCTGCTGCACCTGATCCTGGATATCCGCACCGCGGATCTCGAAGCCTTCCGCGCTGACGGCTCCGTTTACTATGCCAGAGCGCTCGGTTTTCGCCGGGACGCCTCCCCGCTCCTGCACAGGATCAAAAACTGCTCTTCTGTTCCGCTTCTCACAAAGCCTGCCCGCGCATCCGCCCTCCCGGACGGTCCCGCCGCAAGGATGTGGCAGCTGGACCTGTACGCCTCGCACCTGTACCGCGGCATCCTGGCAAACCGGACGCACACCGCCTTCCGCACAGAATACGAGATCACTCCGCTGATCCTTTAGCAGACCTGATGGCGGATCATTCAAACGGCTTCATCTCTCCCGTATCGGCGTCATAATACATATCGCCGGAAGCATCCCCGATCTCTTCCTCAGGCTGGGCCTCTGTCTGGGCCTGCGTCTGCGCTTCCGTCTGAGGCTGTGTCTGGGCCTCTGTCTGAGCCTCCGTCTGCGCTTCTGTCTGAGCCTCCGTCTGTGCTTCTGTCTGAGGCTGCGTCTGCGCCTCTGTCTGTGCTTCCGTCTGAGGCTGTGTCTGGGCTTCCGTCTGCGCCTCTGTCTGAGGCTGCGTCTGTGCCTCCGTCTGCGGCTGTGCCGGGGCCTGCGTCTGCGGCTGTGCCGGAGCCTGATCATAGCTCGGGGCGGCCGTCACTGATCCGGAGGAATCACTGCTTTCCTCATAGTATTCTTCCTCAGCCTCGGCCTCCGCTTCCATGGCGGCTTCCGCCTCCAGTCTCGCCTGCTCCTCCTCGAGGGTCTCGCCCTCCCGGTAATAAGTCTTATACTCAATATAATTTACATTGACATAGCCATAGACATCGCCGCCCAGCGCAACCTTCACCCAGTCGCCCTCTATGGCTACTGCCTCGATCTCCTCGCCCTCATACGCGACGCTGATCACCTCGGACGAATCGTCCGGCAGCGCGCGCACATTCAGCTCGTATGCAAAAACCTTTGCCACATTGTATGCGGTCTCCTCGGCGATGGCCTTCGCCTCGTCGCCCTCCGCAAAGAATTCCTTCTTCACAAAGCCGACGGCATTGCCGGTCTGGATCTCAAACCATTCCCCGTCCTCGCTCAGGATCGTCGCCATGCAGCGGTCGTAGATCTTGCCGACGACATCGCTGTCCGTCCCCGGGCCCTTGCGGATATTGATAAAATCCTCGCACAGGGCAAAGATCATCTCGCCCCTTCTGGCCTCCGCGGCAGACGTCTCAGGCTGCGTTTCCGGCACGGCTTCCGTCTCCGACTCCGGTGGCGCGGCCGTCTCCGATTCCGGCACTGCAGGTGCCTCTGTCTCCGCTACCGCAGCTGTCTCTGACTCCGGCGCTGCAGGCGCTTCTGTCTCCGGCGCCGGTGCCGTCTCCGGCACAGCAGCTTCCGTGTTGTCCAGAATAACAATATTTTCCTCCGCAGCCGCCGCAACAAGCCCTGACGCACCCACAGTCAGAACTCCGGCAGCTATACAGCATACCGCCGCTCTCAGCATTCCCTTTCTCATTTATACTTCCTCCATACTGCTAATTCCTGTCTATTGATTACAGATAATTTACAAATTATAACAGAATCATAACAAACATGAGGTTCATTGTCAATTCAATAAAGCAACTTTCCAATTTTTTAATATTTGTGAGTCTGGCGTGAGACCGGGTCAGAAGGCATCGTCCTCCTTCTCCTCAGTTTCGGAAGCTGTGGATCGGCGCCGGGATCCTGCCTCTCCGGCTCACAAACGCATCGCAGGAAAACGGATTCACCGGCATGACCGGCGCATAGCCGAGCAGCCCGCCGAATTCCACCTTCTCCCCGACTCCCTTGCCGATAACCGGGATCAGGCGCACAGCGGTCGTCTTCTGGTTCACCATGCCGATCGCCATCTCGTCCGCAATGATGCCGGAGATCGTCGAGGCCTTTGTGTCTCCCGGGATCGCGATCATGTCAAGCCCGACCGAGCAGACACACGTCATGGCCTCCAGCTTTTCAAGCGTGAGCGCGCCCGCGCGCACCGCGTCGATCATTCCCTGGTCCTCGCTGACCGGGATAAACGCCCCGCTCAGGCCGCCCACATAGGAGGACGCCATCACTCCGCCTTTTTTCACCTGATCGTTCAAAAGCGCCAGCGCGGCCGTGCTCCCCGGAGCGCCCGCATGCTCAAGGCCGATCTCGCAGAGGATATCCGCCACGCTGTCTCCGACCGCGGGCGTCGGCGCGAGCGACAGATCGATGATGCCAAACGGGATCCCCAGCCGTCTCGACGCCTCCTGCGCGACAAGCTGCCCGACCCTCGTCACCTTGAACGCCGTCTTTTTGATCGTCTCGCACAGTGTCTCAAAATCCGCGCCGCGCACCTCCGCGAGCGCATGCTTTACCACTCCCGGGCCGCTGACGCCGACATTGATCACCGCGTCCGCCTCCGTGACGCCGTGAAACGCGCCGGCCATGAACGGGTTGTCGTCCGGGGCATTGCAGAATACCACAAGCTTCGCGCAGCCGAGGGAATCCTGGTCCTTTGTCAGCCTGGCCGTCTCAAGGATCACCTCTCCGAGCAGGCGCACCGCGTCCATGTCGATGCCGCATTTCGTAGAGCCGACATTCACCGAGCTGCAGACGCGCTCCGTCCGCGCAAGCGCCTCCGGGATGGAGCGGATCAGATACTCGTCCGCCTTTGTCATCCCCTTCGAGACCAGGGCAGAGTAACCGCCAAGGAAATTAACGCCGACCTCACGGGCAGCCCGGTCCAGCGTCTCCGCGATCGACACAAAATCCTCGGAAGATCTGCAGGCGCTGCCCCCGACAAGCGCGGCCGGCGTCACCGAGATCCGTTTGTTGACGATCGGGACGCCATACTCCTTTTCAATCTCTTCTCCTGTCTCCACAAGCCGGCTCGCCGTCGCCGTGATCTTGCGGTAAATATTTTCATTAAGCGTATTCAGATCATCCGTCACGCAGTCCAGAAGGCTGATGCCCATCGTAATGGTCCGGACATCCAGGTTCTCCTGCGTGATCATTTTATTCGTCTCATTTACTTCAAACAGATTTATCATATTCTCTCCTTGCGCCCGGCAGCCTTACAGGGGCTGCCGTGATCCCCTGTTCTGGAAACGGCTTCTCCGCCCACGGGGACTGGTCTTCAGATACGGTGCATCATGTTGAAGATGTCCTCATGCTGGCAGCGGATCACCACGCCGATCTCCTGTCCGACCGCTTCAAGCTCCTCCGCGATCTGCGCGCCGCTCTTTGGAGACTGCGTCGCATCCGCGATCATCATCATATTGAAGAATCCCTGTACGATCGTCTGCGAGATGTCAAGAATGTTCACATTGTTCTCTGCCAGGTACGTGCACACCTTCGCGATGATCCCGACCGTATCTTTTCCCACCACTGTAATAATCGTCTTTTTCATTTCCCTGTCCTTTCCTTCCCGCCGTCTCATCCGCCGGAACTTTAGCAGAACACGCGGCCGCACAGCTTTACACACCGGCATTTCCCATGCGGCCGCCGCCCACATCTGCAAACTGTCACGCGGTAAATCGGCCGCACTGGCCTGCCGCGGCCTGCGTCCCAGGTCCGAAACTCCCGGCCTCTGCAGGCTGCAGGCCGTCACACGGTGACCGGCTGCGTCGGCACGTCGCGCTTCGCGATCTCGATCCGGAAATCTCCGGCCTTGTACGGGTTGTCCCCCATCGTGATCTCCGCGCTCACCGTCGCCAGCGCAAGCGCCTCATAATTATTTTCTTTGCTCAGATGCCCGAGCATGACCGCCTGCATCCGGTCGCTCAGGATCTCCCCGAGCAGCCTTCCCGCATGCTCGTTTGAGAGGTGTCCCCTGCTGCTTAAAATCCTCTGTTTCAGATAATAAGGATATGTACCGACCTGAAGCATGTTCCGGTCGTGATTCGACTCGATCAGCACAGCGTCCAGGTCCTTCAGATTCTCTACGATATAGTCGTCATAGCATCCCAGGTCCGTCGCGACCGCCACAGACTTCCCGCCGCAGAAAAAGCGGTACGCCACCGGCTCCGCCGCGTCGTGCGACACGCGGAAGGGGTGGATCTCCAGATCCCTGATCGTAAAGTTCCGGTCCGGCGTGATCTCACAGAAAAGTCCCTCGTCGATCGGCCCTGACGGCTGCTGCGCCTTCAGCGCCCGGATCGTACCCGCCGATGAATAGATCGGGATCCCGTACTTTCTGGAGAGAACGCCAAGGCCCTTGATGTGGTCGGAGTGCTCATGTGTGATCAGGATCGCGTCGAGCTCCCGCGGCGCACGATCGATCTCCCTCAGCCCGGCCTCCACGCGTTTTCCGCTGATCCCTGCGTCGATGAGCACACTGGCGCGCTCCGTCCCCACAAAGATGCAGTTACCGCTGCTGCCGCTGGCAATGCTGTAAAAATCCATGTTCTATCAGTCCTTTATCAATTTGTACGAAAGTATTTTCCACAAAATCACTGTCATTGTCAATGACAAATTTACACTGCCTGCGGTATTCTTCCTCCGGCAGCTGATTCTGCATGATGCTCTGCACCTTCTCCTGCGTGTAGCCGCGGGAGCTCATCAGCCGCCTGGTCCGCGTCTGTCTGCCCGCATAGATATACCAGATCTCATCGCAGATCCGGTCATAGCCGTCCTCGAGAAGCAGGGCCGCCTCCACCACGACAAACGGCGTCCTGCCGGACTTTCTCTCCGCAGAGATCTCCGACAGAATGTATTCCTTCACCGCAGGATGCACGATATGATTCAGCTTCTCCAGCATGGTCCTGTCCGCAAACACAAGCTCCGCCAGTCTTGCGCGGAGAATGCAGCCCTGCACGTCCAGGATCTCCCTGCCGAATGCCCTCACGATCCGGTCATAGCAGTCGTGTCCCGGCGTCTGCAGAAGCCGCCCGGCCTCGTCCGCCTGAATCACTCGCGCCCCGTAGCGCTCCCTAAGATATGCGAGCACCGTGCTCTTCCCGGCCCCGACGCCGCCTGTGATCCCTAATATTTTCATCCGCTCCATGCTCCCTTTCCCCGCAGCCTGTCCACAGCCGGCCCGACGTTCGCCGTTTTTCCACAACACATCTCCGGCCGGCCCGGCATCCATCCGTCTTATCACAGCCGTCACGGCCGGCCCGATGCCGCCGTTTTACCGCAGCACGCCTCCTGTCGGCCCGGCGCTCCGCTATTTTGCCTCATACCAGTTCGACCCGGAGTGAATGTCAACCTCGAGCCGCACCTTCAGCTCGGCGGCATGCTGCATCTCGTGCACCATCATCGCGCGCACCTCTTCCAGCTCGTCCCCGGCAGTTTCCACGAGCAGCTCATCATGCACCTGCAGGATCAGCCGTGAGCGCATGTTGTGGCTGTGCAGCCAGTCATTCACCCGGTTCATCGCAATCTTGATGATATCCGCGGCCGTTCCCTGGATCGGCGCATTCATCGCCACGCGCTCCCCGAACGAGCGCTGCATGAAATTGGACGAGGAAAGCTCCGGCACCGGGCGGCGCCTGCCGTACATCGTCGTCACATAGCCGTTTTTCTTCGCATCCTCCACCGTCCGGTCAAGAAAGCGCTTGATGCCCGGAAACGTCCTGAAATACTGCTCGATATATTCCTGCGCCTCCCTGCGGGTGATGCTCAGATCCTGGCTCAGCCCGAAGGAGCTGATCCCGTAGACGATCCCGAAATTGACCGCCTTTGCGTTGCGCCGCAGAAGGGGCGTGACATCCTCCGGCGCGACATGAAACACCTGCGAGGCCGTCGTCGTATGGATGTCCTGCGCGTCGCGGTACGCCTGGATCAGGCGTTCATCGTCCGAAAAATGCGCAAGCACGCGCAGCTCGATCTGGGAATAGTCCGCGTCGAGAAATACAAAGCCGTCGTCAGGCACAAACACCTTGCGGATCAGGCGTCCAAGCTCCATGCGCACCGGAATATTCTGCAGATTCGGCTCCGTGCTGCTGATGCGGCCGGTCGCCGTGATCGTCTGGTTGAACTTTCCGTGGATCCTGCCGTCCGGCGCTATATAATTCGCCAGCCCGTCCGCGTACGTCGATTTCAGCTTCGTCATCTGGCGGTACTCCAGGATATCGGAGACGATCGGAAATTCCCCCGCGAGCTTCTCAAGCACGTCCGCGGCTGTCGAGTAGCCGGTCTTCGTCTTCTTTCCGTGCGGAAGCTGCAGCTTCTCAAACAGGATCACGCCGAGCTGCTTCGGGGAATTGATGTTGAATTCCTCCCCCGCAGCCTCGCAGATCATCCGCTCCAGCTCTGCGATGCGGCCGGTCAGCCGCTCCCCGTAGGCTCTAAGCTCGTCCGCCTGCACCCGGATGCCCTCGCGCTCCATATCCGCCAGCGTATAGACAAGCGGCATCTCGATCTCTTCAAACAGCTTTCGCATCCCGAGCTCGTCAAGACGCGCGCACATTTTTTCGTATGCCCCGAACACCACCAGCGGACAGCCGCACATATAGTCCAGAAACTTCTGCGGCTCCTTCTCCATCGCCTCCGCGGCCGGATCCTTTCCCAGAAGCTCCGCCCGGGACGGAAGCATCCGGTCCAGATACTCCCTCGCGATATCCTCATACCCATAGCTGTCCTTCAGCGGGTTGACGAGGTAGGCCGCGATCGCGGCGTCAAACAGCTTCGGCCGGTCCTCCCGCCGGATCTTCAGAAACGGAAGCTGCTCCTTTAAATACATCGTGAGCGCAGTCTGCGCCGCCCCGATCAGCTCTTCCACCTGCCCGCACAGATATTCCTGCGTCAGCAGACCCTCCTTCACGACAAAATATGCCTCCCCGCGCGAAGCACAGAGCGCGGCGCCCAGCACCTCCCCCTGCTGCACGGCGAGCCAGAACGCAAAAGGCTTCCCGCGAAGTCCGGCAAACACCTCTTCCGCCCGGGCAAAGTCGGAAACTCTTGTGAACACGGCGCTCTTCTCTTCCTGCTCCTCCACATGGAAGCGTCCGAGCAGGTTCCGGAACTCCAGCCTCCGGCAGAGCTCCAGCGCTTCCTTTGTGTACAGGTTCCGAATCCTCGCCGCCTCCCTGTCCAGCTCGAACGGCACCGCAAGGTCGATCGTCGCCAGCACCTTGCTCATCTGCGCCATATCATAGTGCTCCTTAAGCGCCGTCCTCGCCTTGTTCGGCGTGATCTCGTCCGCATGCGCGTACGCCTCTTCAATGCACCCGTACTGCGCGATGATCTTCGTGGCCGTCTTCTCCCCGATCCCGGGCACGCCCGGAATGTTGTCCGAGGCGTCCCCCATCAGGGCCTTCACATCTATAAACTGCTGCGGAGTCACCTGATAGCGCTCCTGCACATCCTTTGCATAATAGTCCTCAATCTCCGTCCCCGTGGCCTTTGTCTTCGGGATGCGGATCCGGATCTCCTCCGTAGCAAGCTGAAGCAGGTCCCGGTCGCCTGAGACGATGGACACACAAAGGCCCTGGCGCTCCATCTGGCGCGAGACGGTTCCCAGAATGTCGTCCGCCTCATAGCCCTCGAGCTCCATCACCGGGATCTGCATCGCGCGCAGCATCTCCTTCATCAGCGGCACCTGCTCATGCAGCTCCTGCGGCATCGGCCTGCGCGTGCCCTTGTAGCCTTCATACATCTTATGCCGGAACGTCGGAGCCTTCAGGTCGAACGCAACCGCCGCAAAAGACGCCTGCTCCTCCTCCAGCACCTTAAACAGAATATTCAAAAACCCGTACACAGCATTCGTATGAAGCCCTTCGCTGTTCGTCAGCACCGGCAGCCCGTAAAACGCGCGGTTCAGAATACTGTGTCCGTCAATCAGAACTATTTTTTCTCTCTGCGACATTGCTCACCTCTCCTATTCAGAAAAAGAAACTGTAGATCCCGAAGATCAGCGCCAGCGCAAGGCACACGAGCAGGCCGCTTGCAGCCGCCATCAGGACCTTGTGCAGAAACACCGAACGCCGCGCCGCATGCAGCTCTTCATTCAGCATCTTCTTGAAATCGTACTCCTGATGGGCCCCGGTATCCAGAGTGTCAAACGCCCTGTACATCGTAAAATAAATGTCAAGCTCGTCCATGCAGTCCCGGCACTGCTCTACATGGTACAGAAACTGCTCAAGCTCCCTGTACGAAAGCTCCCTGTTCACAAACCGGGTGATCATGCGCTTGGCTTCCACACACTTCATGGCCTGTCCTCCCCATACATCCGACTGACAGCCGCCCCTGCAGGGCGCTCTTTTTTCTATTTTAAATCCTTCCGGCGGCTCTGACAACTATTATTATGAATAGAATGATCATTAATTTTCACGTTAGATTCGATCCTTTTTATTTTCTTTGTTCCAAATATACGAAACATGTGTTATTATTTCATTACATAGATTCAGGAGGGAAGTCTGTCATGCCAGTATTAAGTATGTTTTACGGTATTATAGTGAGAATGCAGAGTGAAAAAGGAGGCAGACACAACACGCCGCATATCCATGCAATGTATGGAGATTCTGAAATCGTAATGTCATTAGACGGTGATGTCCTGGAAGGAATGCTGCCAAAGAAACAATTAAAACTATTAGTTGCGTGGATTGCTCTGCATGAGGACGAACTGAAAGCAAATTGGAGGCTTTTAAGCGAAGGAACAGGTTATTTCAAGATTGAGCCATTAAAATAGGGGGTGATGTGATGCTAAGGCCAACAGCAGTAAAAGTTAAAGCGGTGCCGGATTACAGATTGCTGGTTGCTTTTGATAATGGAGAAGAGAAAATATTTGATGTCAAGCCGTACATACACGGCGAATGGTATAGCGAATTAAAAGATGCTGATTACTTTAAAACTGTAAGTATTGACGGCTTTACAGTTGTATGGAAGAACGGGCAGGATATTTGCCCGGACGATCTGTATTACTCAAGTGTCACCGTATAATGAGGTTTTTATGATTATTACAGTGAACTATAGTTCCCGCCCCGGATCTGTTGTCAACCGACAAATTTGATGATTTACTTAGCGCTGTCGGGCTTCCGCATTTTCGCTTCCATAATCTCCGACACTACTCTGCATCCATCCGGCACGCTCTCGGAATCCCGGACAGTCAGATTATGCAGCACGAAATACAGCATGAAACAGAAAAAGCCCCGTAAACACGAGACTTTTCCAGTGCCGCTGGCCGGACTCGAACCGGCACGGTGTTACCCGCTTGATTTTGAGTCAAGTGCGTCTGCCAATTCCGCCACAGCGGCATGTGCGGCTGCTTTCGCACGTCTAACCATACCATACTTCCCTGCGGAATGCAAGAAAATTTTATATGGAGAGTTTTAAAACAATTTTACATGGGAGTTTCGAAACCGCCCGCTCTGCGGTTCCCGCGTCCGCCGCTCAGGCCTGATCCGGGCCGTACTTCATGTCCTTCAGCACATCGCAGAAATCGAAGGTCGCGAAATAATCGCGCGGCGTCTCGGCCCTGCGGATGAGCTGAGCGCTTCCGTCCTCCCTTAAAAGCACCTCGGCCGAGCGCAGCTTGCCGTTGTAATTATAGCCCATCGAATACCCGTGCGCCCCGGTGTCGTGGATCACCAGAAGATCGCCCATATCGATCTTCGGCAGCATCCGGTCGATCGCAAATTTGTCATTGTTCTCACAGAGGGATCCCGTCACATCATACATGTGGTCGCACGGTTCGTCCTCCTTGCCCATGACCGTGATGTGATGGTACGCGCCGTACATCGCCGGCCGCATCAGGTTCACCGCACAGGCGTCGACCCCGATGTACTCCTTGTGGATATGCTTCTCATTGATCGCACGCGTCACAAGGCAGCCGAACGGCCCGAGCATGTAGCGGCCAAGCTCCGTATACAGCGCAACGTCGCCCATCCCGGCCGGCACAAGCACATCCTCGTAGACCCTGCGGACGCCCTTCCCGATCTTGTGAATATCGTTTTTCTCCTGATCCGGACGGTAGGGGATCCCGATCCCGCCGGAGAGATTGATAAACCGGATCCTGGCCCCGGTCTTCTCCTTTAATTTCACCGCCAGCTCAAACAGCACCTTCGCCAGCAGCGGATAGTACTCATTTGTAACCGTATTGCTCGCGAGGAACGCGTGGATGCCGAATTCCTCCACGCCCTTGCTCTTCATAATGCGGAATGCTTCCTCGATCTGCTCCGTCGTCATTCCGTATTTCGAGTCGCCCGGGTTGTCCATGATGTCGTTGCTGATCCTGAACAGTCCGCCCGGATTGTAGCGGCAGGACATGGTCTTCGGCAGCCGGCCGACCGCCTTCTCCACCTTCTCGATATGCGTAATATCGTCCAGATTGATGATCGCCCCGAGCTGCGCGGCCTTCTGAAATTCTTCCACCGGCGTGTCATTGGAGGAAAACATGATATCGTGTCCCCCGATGCCGATCGCCTCGGAAAGCATCAGCTCCGTCATCGACGAGCAGTCGGTTCCGCATCCGTACTCGTGCAGGATCTTTATCAGAAACGGGTTCGGCGTCGCCTTCACCGCAAAAAACTCTTTATAGCCCTTGTTCCACGCAAATGCCTCGTAAAGCTCCTTTACGTTCTCCCGGATCCCGCGCTCATCATACAGGTGAAACGGAGTGGGAAACTGCCGTGTGATCTCTTCCAGTTTTTCTTTTGTGACAAATGTCTCCTTCATGTCTGCTATCCTCCACACCAAAAGTCGGTGACCATTATATGCCCATCCGCTTCATTCTGTCAATACGTTAATCAGACAAAGTACGATTGCACAGGCCCAAAATCCTCAGCGCAGCTGCTGCACCCCGAAGAATGCATCGTCGCGGTGTTTCCAGTCAACCAGATGATTATACTGCAGCGTCTTGTAGTCCTTCAGAAGGTCCTCCTTCTCATTCTCTCCATAGCTGTAGAAGGTTCCATCCCCGTCGCGGTACACATTTCCGTTTACAACAGGGAACGTCTCCATAAGATCCGCCAGGAACTGCTGGTAGCCGGAGAGCGGCAGCCCCGCCTCCTTCATCAGGATGCTGCCCAGGTAATTGACGCTGATGCCGTCGTAATATCGGTGCTCCAGGCCGTAGTTGCTCCAGATCAGGAACGGCACCCGGTACCCCTGCTGCATATAGTCGAGCGTCTCTTCGCTCTTCACATTGCAGATGCGCTGAACCGCATTCGTGATGTAGTCGGACGGCTGATGGTCCCCGAACATCACCACAACCGTCGGCTCCTCCTGTTCCTGCAGATACAGGATCAGATCCTGCAGCGCCCGGTCCGTCTCATTCATCAGCGTCAGGTATTTCTCTGTCGCCAGGATGCTCGTCGTCTTCGGCTCCACCTCCGTGAGCTTCAGGTACGAGTCAAAATCCGGAGACGGCTTGCTGTATCCCCCATGGTTCTGCATCGTCACAAGGAAGAAGAACTGCTTTTCTCCGTCCTTCTTCCGCTCATATTCCTTCAGCACCTTGTCAAAGGCCGCGCGGTCGCTCACGTATCCGCGCATCCGGTGCGGTTCGACGAAATTCTTAAGGCTCAGGAACCTGTCGAATCCAAACAGCGGGTAGACCACATCCCGGTCCCATCCGGATGCGTTGTACGGATGGATCGCCGTTGTGCTGTACCCGAGCGACTTCAGCTGGCTGGCCAGCGACGGCATCTCATGGCTGATATACTGCTGGTACGGGATGCTTCCGGCCGGCAGAAAGCCCATGGTGTCCCCGGTCAGGAATTCGAACTCCGTGTTCGCCGTATTGCCGCCCTTCACCGAGACGTACAGCTCGCCGCCGACTGCCTCATCCTGCATCATCTTGAAGAACGGGAGCACCTCCTCGCTCGTCTCAAAATCTCCCCACACAGACAGATCAGAAAACGCCTCGTCCATGATCACGATAATGTTCGGATACTCCGCCGGAACCGCGCTTCCCGCTTCCGCCCGGCCTGTCTCCGTCCCTTCCGCTGTCTGCACAGTGCCGCCCTGCCCCGCAGCGTCTTCCTTATGTTCCTCGCCGCTCTGCTCCGTGACGTCCTCTGTCGGCCCCGCACCGCTCTGCTCCGTGATGTCCTCCGTCTGCCCCGCGCCGTCCTGTTCCGTGACGTCCTCCGTCTGTTCCGCGCCGCTCTGCTCTGTGGCATCTTCTGTCTGCCCCGCGCCGTCCGGATTTCCTCCGGGGTACGCCGACTCGATCTCCTCCACGCGGGCCTGCGAATATCCCGACGGCTCCTCGATATGCAGGAATCTCAGGTTTCCGAGAAATGCCGCCGCGATCCCGTTGTTGCGGTACAGGACATTCAGCGTAAACAGCGTCGTGTCCATCCCGAAAAAGCTCTGCACCTGGCTCTTCTGGATCGCAGACAGATAAAGGCACAGACAGATCGCCAGGATAAACGCCCCGGAAAAGCGCAGTTTCTTTTTCCGGAACCGCAGGCTCGTCCCCTGAGCCAGAACAATGATCCACACAAACAGGATCAGAACGAGCGCCTGCTTCCACTGAATCGTAAACGTATAGTTGTCGGCCACTGACACGGCGGTGCCGAGCGACAGCAGGTCCCACGGAACGATCGGAGACCCGCGGAAGCTCACGACAAAGTAATTCGTCAGCCCGAACAGCATGGGAACAAGGGTCGCCACGCTGTAGCCGAGCCGCACGCTCCCGCACAGGAACGCAAGCAGCCCGTACAGAAGGTAAAAAAACAGCAGGTTCAGGATGATGATCGGGGGATCCAGATCCGTGATCACATGCGTATAATTCTCAAGCGCAAAAAAAGCTGCCGCAGGGAGCACCAGACACAAAACCGCCGACGGGATCTTTCCCAGCGTGATGTGAAACAGAATGAACAGCCCCGCGGCGGCCGCAGCCAGCACGGAAGCCGCAAACAGCGCGGTCTCCATGCCCTCTCCCTTAACCGCAAGTCCCGCCGCAAGCAATATAGCTGCGGTCGCAA
Organism: uncultured Lachnospiraceae bacterium; assembly: GCA_947628955.1. Lineage (GTDB taxonomy): Bacteria > Bacillota > Clostridia > Lachnospirales > Lachnospiraceae > Choladousia. The sequence continues at coordinate 26,253 of CANRBX010000020.1, forward strand.
TGACAGCTCCCGCAGCTCTTCCTTTTTTTAATTCAAATTTTCTCTTTTGCTCCTTCATGACAAACCTCAGCTCTTCTTGATATGCTGATGCGTAAACAGATGATCCTGGCAGTATTCATAATTTCCGTCGCACTTGGAACAGTAGCGGAATTCCAGATGCGCGCCGTCCTCTTCTGTTCTGCCGCAGACCGCACATTTGTGCCGCGTGCCTCCCTTCGGCTGCACCTTCTGCACATTGCGCTTAAACTCATTTCTCCTGTGGATCTCCTTCGGCGAAAACCGTCGGACATTCCGCGACATCAGGAAGAAGAGGATGAAGTTCAGCAGGGACATTATGATCGACACACGGTCGGCCCAGCCGCCCTCAAACAGCGACAGGATGATGAAAAAGCCGTAGACGATCCCCATCCACTTCATCTTGACCGGAATCACAAAGAACAGCAGCACCTGCATCTCCGGATAGGTCATCGCGAATGCCAGGAAGATCGACATATTGATATAGTATGTGCTGAAATACCCGTATCTCCCGCCGACAAAGTACAGCAGGAACGCACCGATGATCGTAAATATGATGCCTGAAAAAATGTACACATTAAAGCGGAACGCGCCCCAGGTATACTCCAGCGAGCGTCCGAGCGAAAAATAAAAGTACAGCATGATGATCGTAAACAGGCCGAGCTGTGCCGGCGGGATCAGCAGCCAGGTCACAAGCCTCCAGACCTGCCCCCTGACGATCAGCCCCGGGTGCAGCGTCAGATATACCTGCACATCCGGCATCAGCAGCGCGATCACGTAGCCCGCAATGTACATCCCGATAATGAGCGCCGGCAGATTTTTGATCGCATACTTTCCATATTTCCGTTCCATTTTATCTAAAAAATTCATGGCATGTCCTCTCTCTTACCGTGCATAGGCGGGCATGGGCCTGCAGGGCTCTGCCCACCTTTGCTCATTATAATTTTGTGAAGACAATTTGTCAATCAACCCCTCTTTTGTTTTTCCCCTTCTTTAGATTTTTTTAAGAAAAAGGGTTCAGTTTCGGGATGCAGATCTGGTCTCCCGGCTGAAGATTGTAGATATCCACGTAGGGGTTCGCAAAAATCAGTGCCGACACGCGCACATGATATTTTTTCCCGAGCAGATACAGGGTGTCCCCCTTCCGGATCGTGTGGGCAAAGCCGATGCACTTGCAGGCGTTTTCCATGACAGATGCTCCTTGCAGCCTGGTCTGTTCTCCATATATTATATGTCCGGCACGATCCGTTTTGTTACCGTGCACCGGCAGCGTCTCTCCCGGAAAGGGCAGAATTGTCTTCCCCTGAAACAGCGGAACTGTCTGCCCCGGAAACGGAGGAATTGAGGCTTGTCAAAATGCGGCGCAGCTTATATACTAATGATGTTTGGGTCAAATGATGCCATACGGATTGTTCCGTGCTGCGCTGTCTGCGCTCCGCTTCGGCCGGTGCCGGACGAGCGCCACTGGCGCTCAGCACCCCACAAGTCTTCGCTCCGCTCCGGTCGGCGCTAAACGAATGTCCACCGGACATTCAGCGCCCTGCCCAACATCCGGAATTCACGGGGTCTGCGGACGGACCAAAAAAGAAATCCTAGCAAGAAGGATCGCAGCAAAAGGGATTACAGCAAAGAGAACTGTATAAAAAATTATAAACAGAGAGAAAGAGGGAATACCAGCATGGCAGGATCAGGTTTCGGCACTATTTTCAGAATCACTACGTGGGGAGAATCCCACGGGAAGGCCATCGGCGTCGTGATCGACGGCTGCCCTGCCGGGATCGCGCTGTGCGAGGCGGATATCCAGTCCTTCCTCGACCGCCGCAGGCCGGGACAGAACCGCTATACGACAGCCCGGGCCGAATCCGACTGCGTCGAGATCCTGTCCGGCACCTTTGAGGGGAAAACCACGGGAACACCGATCTCCCTGCTGGTCCGCAATCAGGACCAGCGCTCCCGCGACTACGGCAACATCTCCGAGCTGTACCGGCCCGGACACGCCGACTACACTTATGATGCGAAATACGGCATCCGCGACTATCGCGGAGGCGGCCGTTCCTCCGCCAGAGAGACGATCGGCAGGGTGGCTGCCGGGGCCGTGGCGATGAAGCTTCTGCGCGAGCTCGGCATCACCGTCCAGGCCTACGTGAGCGCGATCGGCCCGGTGAGCATCGACCGCTCCCGCATGGATCTCTCCCGCATCGAGGAAAGCCCCCTGCGCATGCCTGACCCGGAGGCCAGCGAGCAGGCGGCCGCCTGGCTCGAAAAATGCCTCCGCGCACAGGATTCGAGCGGAGGCGTGATCGAATGTATTGCACAGAATGTCCCCGCCGGCCTCGGGGAACCGGTTTTTGAAAAGCTCGACGCCAATCTGGCAAAGGCCGTCATGTCCATCGGCGCGGTCAAGGCCGTGGAGATCGGCGACGGAACGCTTGCCGCCGCGCGCACAGGCTCGCAGAACAACGACTGCTACACAGACAGCGAAAATGGCCGGCCTCAAAAGGCCAGCAATCACAGCGGCGGGATCCTCGGCGGGATCAGCGACGGGAGCCCCATCCTGATCCGCGCCTCGTTCAAGCCGACTCCCTCCATCGCCCGGCCGCAGAGCATGCTCGGCCGCGACGGAAAATGTCATGTGGAAACGATCCGCGGCCGTCACGATCCGATCGTCGTCGCCCGCGCTGTCGTCGTCGTGGAGGCAATGACCGCCCTCACGCTCGCAGATCACCTGCTGCTCGCGTCCTCTGCGCAGATCGGGAACCTGAAAAAGGTCTTCTGCCGCTGAAACTGCCGCAAACCCTTCCCATATACTTATATCCGCGGCGGCCCCGGGCCCTACTCAGTATTCACCGGCACGACAGCGAAATCAGGCCCGATCAGCTCACTGGCTTTTCTGCCGGCATGGCGCCGGGATCTCAGTCTTCCTTCAGCGTGACCTCCAGCACCGTATCCACCGGATCCGGCAGTATGGGATCCGGGCCGAGGTCCGCAAACACCACATCCGGATAGTCGCTGTGGACCCAGCTGGTGGAAATCTTTATCTCGGCCCCCGTGGCCAGATAACGGATCTTCTCCACCTGGTCTTTTGCGATTCCCGGAAGCGGAACCGGGCCGATGGTGTTCTCATATAGATGAAAATAGATGTGATTTCCATTTCGCGTCACACGTCCGAAATCCGGCTTTGGAATGCCCGCTTTGCCGCAGCCCCTGATACTCTTCTCATTCTTTTTCATCCAGCTGCCAATCTCATGAAGTGCTTTCACAGAGGCGTCCGGGAAATTGCCTTTTGCGTCCGGGCCCACATTCAGCAGCATATTTCCGCCCTTAGACACACATTCCACCAGCTTCTTGATCAGCATGGACGACGGCTTCCAGAAATGATCCGCCGCGTGATAGCCCCAGTTGCCGTTCATGGTCACGCAGGATTCCCAGTACAGATCCCTGCCGTTCACGTCCCGGAGCCCCTCCGGCGGAATAATCTGCTCCGGCGTCACAAAATCCCCGTGGAACGGGGACGGATTTCCTGCAGCCAGCGATCCGAAGCCCTCGCCGCTGACCTCCAGGCGGTTGTCGATGATCACGCCCGGCTGCAGCGTGCGAACCATATCGATCAGCTCCGAAGCATGCCATGCCTCGCCCCTGAGATCGTCATAGGAAAAATCAAACCACAGGATGTCCAGTTTCCCGTAGTTCGTGCAGATCTCCCGGACCTGCCTGTGCATGTAGTCCAGATACCGAGAAAAATCGCGTCCTTCATTGCCGCACTCCGGATGATTCCTCATGGGGTGGTTACGGTCGCCAAAATGCGGATAATCCGGATGATGCCAGTCCAGAATGGAGAAATACAGTCCCACTTTCAGGCCTTCCGCTCTGACCGCCTGCGTGAACTCCGCCACGATATCGCGGCCATATCTGGTGTTCGTGCACTTGTAATCGGTATACTGGCTGTCAAAAAGACAGAATCCGTCGTGGTGCTTCGCAGTGAGAATCATGTATTCCATCCCGGCCTCCCTGGCGGCCTTCGCCCATCTGGCCGGGTCAAAATCCACCGGATCAAATTCATGGAAAAACTTCATATAGTCTTCCTCCGGCATCTCTTCAATGCTCCGGACCCACTCGCCTCTGGCCGGGATCGCATACAGCCCCCAGTGGATAAACATGCCGAACCTGGCATTCACAAACCACTTCATTCTGTTTTCATAATCTTCACGGTTAAAACGGTACATTCTTACCTCCCCGGGACTGTCCGGAAGCTGTGCCGTCAGTCCCTCCTGATCGTTTTCTGTCGTTTCCTGAACTTTTCCTGTTCGTTTTCGGATCTCTCCTGACCACTTTCGGATCTCTCCTGACCACTTTCGGATCTCTCCTGACCACTTTCGGATCGTCTCCTGATCCTTCCTGATCTTTTCCCGGTCTTTCCTGATCATTTTCCAATCGTTTTCTGTCCGTTTTCGGATCTTCGATCCTCAAGGCCGGAACCGGGGCTCCAGAGTTCTGTCCGCAGCAGGCCGAGGCCATTTCCGAGCCGTCCGCCCGCCATCAGATACGCCCTCGCCGTTCTCTGAAGGCTCGTCTTCTCCGGATAATCCGCCGGTTCCGCCTCGAGCCGCGAAAAGATCCTCTCCTCCGCCTGACGCTCCAGATAGTCCACGGCCGCCAGGTCAAACAGTTTCCGGAAGCTCCGGATATGGGAGTTCTCTCCCAGCAGCCCGGAAAGCTCCGGGCCAAGGAGCCAGGAATGGCAGACGTACGGGAAATCCATCCCCCAGAAGTCAAACGCCTGCCGCACGGATTCTCTGCAGGCATCCTCCAGGAGCGGTTCTCCTGCCGGGATATGGATGGAGATCACCGGATCTCCGGCAAAAAGAGAAAAATCTCCGCGCCGGATTTCCCACTGCGAAGGCATATATTCAAATTCCAGGCGGCCCAGCCGGAAGATCGTCAGCTCCATATGCCTCACAAACCACTCATGCTGCAGGAGCCCATACGTCCCGGTCTTTTCAAAACAATCCACGCACCAGATCGCAAGATCCAGAAACGTATCCCAGAACACCTGCTCCGGGATCCCTCTTTTTTCATATTCGCAAAAGGCTTCCGTCGCCATCCGGCAGTATACGTATAGAAACCACCGCTCCGTCTGTTCTTTTTGAAGCATCCGGCCCATGAAACGCCGTTTGTCCGCCCGGAACAGGGCGGACAGCTCCGCGTACTCTCTCTCGCCCTCAGGAAAATCCGAGGCCAGACGAACCGCCCCGCCGGGGAGGCCGATCCTCTCGCAGAAATATGTCAGCTCCATCGCATGCTCCTCCGCTGTCCGAAATACCTGTCAGCACCTGCCGTCCTTATCGCCCACCGGAACTGCCCTCTGCAGGCTATCGTTCTTTCATCCGTCAAAGCCGCTCTCCGCAGACCCTCATCCCGCCGTCCGGCAAAGCCGCTCCCGGTAAGCCGACATCTCGACCGTCTGCCCGGTGAGGCGGGATTCCTCGGCGGCAAGAGCCATCAGATGGCTCTCCACGGAGACATCCGCATCCGTTCTGCTGCGAAGGCCCGGGGCCATTCCATCTCCGTCCGCTCTGCTGTGAAGGCTTGGAACCGCCCCATCTCCGTCCGCTCTGCTGCGAAGGCCCGGGATCATCCCATCTCCGTCCGCGGCGACATCCTGCCCGGCACGGAATCTGCCGCGCGGCGTCTCGTCTGAGGCCACCAGCCTTACAAACGATTCCATCATCCGCTCATCGCTCCCGCTGTGTCCCGTCTGCGGCGTCTCCAGGCAGATCTGTTCGTGGCTGTGGCCGAGGAAGCGGGTGAGCAAAATCCTCCCCTCCTCCATGTTGCCGTGGATCTCCCCCTTCGTCCCCATCAGGTGGATCTCTCTGGCGCAGGGCTCCGTAAACGCGCACATGGTCAGAGTTGCCGTCACCTGATTTGCAAAGGAAAGGCTGACCACCTGGTGGTCGACTACCGTATTGTCGCAGTGAAACACGCAGCGGCCGTACGGTCCCGTCCGCAGCGCCTCCATCACGGAAGCCTCATCCGCGCTCTCACTCACGGCGTACACCAGCCCGTCTTCCTTCGCCCTGGGATGGGACAGGTAAAATCCGGGGGCATAAAATTCACAGGTCTCCCTGTGGGGGCATCCGTCCAGACAGCGGGCGGGCGCACCCTCCGGAGCGTTTTCCGGGCGGAAATAAGTCAGCTCCCCGAAAGAGCTCACCTTTTCGCAGGGACTGTCTGCCAGCCAGAGCAGAATGTCCATATCGTGGCAGCACTTCTGCAGGATCATCGGGCTGGTCGTCCCGGCGTTCCGCCAGTTTCCCCGCACAAAGCTGTGGGCCTGATGCCAGTAGCCCACCTGTTCCTTGTGCTGGATGCAGATGAGCCTGCCGATCGCTCCATCGGACAACAGCTGTCTGATCTTTGTAAAAAAGTCAGAGTAGCGGAGCACATGGCAGACAGACAGAATCCGGCCATATTTGTCTGCCAGCCGTCCCATCTCCAGGATCTCGCGCGGATCCACGGCCATCGGCTTTTCACACAGCACATGATACCCCTTTTCAAGCGCTTTTACAACCGGCTGAAAATGCATGTTGTCCAGTGTGCAGATCCATGCGCAGTCTGCGAACCGCTCCCTCTTAAAAATCTCCTCGTAGGATGAGAACTGCATGTCCTCCGGGATATCGTGCTCCCGGGAAAAGCGGGCGCGCCGCTTCGGATCCGGCTCCGCCACCGCCACGATACGGCATTCCTCCGGATGGGCCAGCGCATAAGAGGCATACACGCGCCCTCCGCGAAGCCCGGCCCCGATCACGATCGCAGTGATCTGTCTCATACCACACCTCCTGATTCATATATTCCGCCAGCCGCATCGCTTATTCCTGGCCGGCCCGCATCTCCTGCCCCTCGCCGGCCTGCATCGCCTGCCCCTGACCGGCCCGCACCGCCTGCCCCTCGCCGGCCTGCATCGCCTGTCCATCGCCGGCCCGCGTCGTCTCTCCCTGGCCGGCCTGCATCGCCTGTCCATCGCCGGCCTGCATCGCCTGCCCCTCGCCGGCCTGCGTCGTCTGTCTCTGGCCGGCCTGCATCGCCTATCCCTTTACCGCGCCTCCGGACAGCGCCTCCACAAAGAACCTGCTGAAAATGCAGTACAGCAGGATCGGCGGAAGGATGATGACCACCATCGCCGAGAACAGCCCGTTGTAATTTGTCCGGAACGCGGTCGTGAAGGTTGACAGCAGCGCCGGAACCGTCAGCTTCTTCCGGTCGATCAGTACCAGAGAAGCCCAGTAGTATTCATTCCAGTTGTTCAGGAAAGCCAGCACCGCGGCCGTCATAATGCCGGGGCGCGCGATCGGGAAGATCACCCTCGCCCAGGTCTGTGTATAGCCGCAGCCGTCGATCCGGGCGGCTTCCTCCAGTTCATGCGGAATATTGTCATAGTAATTCCGGATGATGAAAAAGCTCACCGCGATCCCGCTGCAGGCATAGATCAGGATCAGAGAGCTCCTGGTGTTGTACAGCTTCAGCCGGTTGACCAGATTGTACACCGGGTAGGTGAGCGCCGTGGCCGGCAGAAACATGGTGGAATACAGCATGGCGTTCACAAGCTTTCTCCCGCGGAACTCCATCCTGGCCACCACGTAGGCCGACATGGAGATCGCCGTGATGCTGATCAGCACCGAAACTCCCGAGACAAAGAGGCTGTTCGCGAAATAGCGCAGAACATGCAGGTCCCGGAAGGTCGAAATGTATCCGTCCAGGCAGATGGAATCCGGAAGCTGGAATCCCGGCCTCGCCAGAGGATCCTTTTTGAAGCTGGACAGGATCAGCCACACAAACGGCACCAGCGCCACCAGCAGCGCCCAGATCAGGCAGATCCAGGTGACGATCTTTGACCCCACAGACATGGTTTTCACAGAAACGGCTTTTTTCTTTCCCTTACTCATCTCAGACCGCCTCCTTTTGCCCGCTCTTTCTCCTGAAAGAGATGCCGTAAAGCAGATTCACCAGCACAACGATCACCATGCCGGCCAGGATCTGGATCACGGCCACCGCGTTGGCCCTTCCGAACTGAGTCCGCGGGCTGGTGATCGCCAGTTCCCTGATCACATAGCTGATGCTGTACGTTCCGGCGGCTCCCTTCGTCAGAAAATAGACCTCATTGTAGAGCAGGAAGCCGGAGGTCGCCGCGAGGATGGACACCGTCCGGAGCGTTCCCCGGATCATGGGGATCGTCACATACCAGTCCTGCCTCAGCCCGCTGGCACCGTCCAGCATGGCCGCCTCGCGGACGTCCTCCGGGACAGCCATAATGTTGCCCAGGATCATCAGCGTCGTCGTCCCTGTGAAAAAAATATAGGCCCCCGTCATCGCCAGAAATGCAGAGCCCTTCAAAAGCAGGATATTCTCCGAAAAATCTTTGACAAAAATGCGGATCACCGGGTTCACCACACCGTAAAGCGGGCTGTACAGCTGCAGAAATATCATGCCCATGGCAGCCGTAGAGATCATGTTGGGGATGATGTAGATATTCCGGATCACGCGCACCCCTTTCATTTTTCTGGAAAACGCCAGCGCGATCAGCGTCGCAACCGGGATCTGCACCGTCACCCCGAGAAGCGCCCACAGGGAAGAATTTCTCAGCGCCTCCCAGAAGTAGGGGTAGGTGTGAAAAATATAATCATAATTGCTCCACATTTCCTTCAGGCCGAAAAATTCCGGGCTGGTAATATTTGTGTAGTCCCATTTGCAGAAGGATGTTACAAAAACCGTCACAAGGGGATACAGATAAAAGACGCAGAAGGCAAGAATCGTGGGAGCAAGAAATGCCAGGATAAAACACTTTTTACGCAGGGCGGCCCTGCCTGTCTTCTTTTTTGCCTTCATAAAACCTCCCTGGAAACACGAGAAACCGGTTTCGGAAAAACTGCCGGCGGGATGCCCGCCAGGGCCTGTCACAGCCCTGCCGGCATCCCGCGTTCAACGTCATCGCCAGTGATGTCCCGTTTATCCGATCAGCGCGATCAGCTCCTTCTGCAGCTGCTCAAATCTCGCATCGATATCCGTTCCGGAAACCGCGCACTCCATCAGTGCATTGATGATGGCGCCCTTCACATCGGAACCCCACTCGTGGGCCATATCGAAAACGATCGTTCCGGCTGCATTGACCTGTGAGCATGCCTGCGCCAGCTTTATCGTGACCGGATCGCCGCTCTCCTGTGCCAGGGCATCCAGGTCTACGCTGGTGTTGCAGGGATTCGCCTGCACGTCGGTGAAGATCCTGGCCTGAACCTCCTCGCTCGTCATATACTTGATAAACTCCAGGGCGAGCGCCTCTTTCTCCTCGCTCATCCCGCTGGCAACCGTCAGCCCTGCGCCCGCAGAAGCGATGGCGACATCTCCCGGGAAGATGGCAGGCTCGATCACGTCGGCAAGACTCTCATCGATACCGCTCGCGTTCCACACGCCGTTGAACAGGACCGCGGCCATGCCGTTCTTATTGAAGTCGTCCATCAGGTTTCCCACATCCTCTGTGGTGTGGTCTGAGCCGTTGGCCTGATCCAGCGCCGCGGCGGTCTTGAAGGCATCGGCAAACACATCCGACTGGATTGCTTCCTCCGTCAGCTCGGAGGCGATGATCTCCCTGCCCTCCTCCGAGGACGCCAGGATCGCGTTTATGATGAAGCTGGAGCCCTGGCCTGCCGCATAGCCGTAGGTGCCGTCCCCGATCGCACGAACCTTCTCCATGGCTGCGCCGAAGGAATCCCAGTCCGCCAGGTCTGCCTCCGTAATGCCTGCTTTTTCAAACACGGCAGAGTTGTACCAGATGCCACGGCTCTCGATCTGGTCATGAACCGAATAGATCGCCCCGTCTATATTGTTCTGCACATAATTCAGGCCCACAGCGTCCTGAAGGCCGTTCTCGTCGATATATGGCTTCAGGTCCAGCACCAGTCCCTGAGAGACGGCTGCCGCAGGAACCGGAGCGCCCAGATCCACAAGGTCCGGGAAGCTTCCGCCCGCCACCTCCGCGCTGACGATATCATCTCTGTTCTCCACCGCAACAGGCGTAAATTTCACCGGGCCGTCTGCGTGCGCCGCCGCAAACTCATCGTAGATATCACGCATCACCTGGGCCGCGGCCCACTCGCTCTCGTCCTGATAATAGCCATGATAAAATTCCAGGACGTCGTCCCCCGCCGCCGAGACAGGGACAGCGCTCATGACCGTCATTGTGCCCATAGCCGCAGCCAATATCAGACTGATCGTTCTCTTCTTCATGAATCCTCCTTCTGCCTGTCAGTTTTCCCATACCGCAGGACTTTTGTGCATTATATCTTGTGATATTCTCATTTTAGCAGATATTTTGTGCAGTCTGAAGGAATAACATTGACAAAAGAGGGGATTCTATTGACTGTTCGCCGGAAATTGTGTAATTTATTTACCTTTTATAGGTAATTTATTTTCTTTTTTCAGATATAGATATAATATATGCAATAAAATTTGATTTGTCTGTTTTTTGCCGGCGCCGCACTACGGCTGCTCCAGAAGGGCCGCCAGCGCGTCCCCCGGCATCTCTCCCTCCAGCACTTCCAGAATGTGATCCATAAACACCGTCTCCTGCTTCGATGTCCAGAAGGACGCCGGCGTATCAATCTTGCGGTCCGCGGTCCGGACCGTCTCCACCGCCTGATAGAAGCGCGGCATTTCTTCGCGGAATTCCTCCAGGGAGATCTCCGGGTTTGCCGGAACCTGCTGAGTCTCCTGAAGCATCCGCCGCTGAACGGGCGCGCTGAGCATATACTTCAGGAAGCGGACGCCGGCCTCCTCCCTGGCCTGGGAGCCGGTGTTTCCCAGGATATAGCAGATGCCTGCCGACTCACAGGACAGCGAAAAGGAGCCGTCCGTGGGCAGCAGCGCGTAGGCGGCCCGGATGTCCTCCGAGATCATGGGCGCGCCCCACACGCCGTTGATATACATGGCCGCCTTCTGCTCGTTAAAAAGGTCCGTCTCGTCGCGGTAGCTGTAATTGTCGTCCTTGGCCGTGGAAAACGCAAAGATATCCCGCATCTGTTCCAGGGCAAGAAGCAGCTCTCCCCGCTCCATCTGCGCCGTATGGTTCTCCAGTCCGGCGCCCATTCTGCCGCCGTTCGTCGCCAGCAGATGGTCCAGAAAGTACAGCCAGCCCTCCGGGGAGACGGCCAGCGGTGTGACAGACAGTCCCTCCCGCGCGCTCCATTCGGAAATTCTGCGGCAGGCCTCCAGAAATTCCTCCCAGCTCTCCGGCGCCTTCTGAATGCCCGCGGCAGAGAAAATATCCTCGTTGTACCAGTAGCCGCCGCTGTACAGAAGCGTATCGGAGACGGTAAAGAGCTGACCGTCCCCGGTCCGCCAGTATTCCACATTCAAAGGGGAAGTGTGCTCCCCGAACGAGGGGTCTTCCTCCATGTACGGGATCAGATCCACAGCCAGCCCGTTCCCGACCATATACTGGTAGATGCGGTTGTTGCTCATCCCGCCGAAAAAGATCACATCCGGGATCTTTCCGGTGAGGATGCGGTCCCCCACCTTTCGGATCAGGTCATCATTGGAGGGCATGGAGAGAAGGTTAACCTTCACGTCCGGGTTCTCCGCGGAGAAATCACTGTAGATCTGCCGCATCGCCACATGGTCGGCCTCGTTGCTCCCCCAGCCATGGACAATGGTGATCTCCACGGGCTCTTCCTCCTTCCCGCAGGCAGAAATTCCCGCAAACGCAAGGATAAGGGCAGAGAAAAATACGGGCAGAAGGTTTAAATGTCTAGTTGTCTTCACCGCTCTTCTGTTCATTTCGGTACTCCTTCGGGGACATTCCCACCAGCTTCTTAAAGACCTTTGAAAAATATCCGGTATCGTCAAAACCCACGGCCTGGGAGATCTCATACACTTTCCTGTCTGTCGTGCGCATGTACTCCTTTGCGAGCTCGATGCGCCGGCTCAGGATATCGTCGAACAGATTGACGCCGCTCTTGCTCTTGTAGAGGCGGCTCAGGTAGCTCCTGTTCGCGTGGAGCGCTTCCGCGATCTCATCCAGGCTGATCTTCTTGGTGTAATTCTCTTCAATATATTTCTGCATCCGGAAATAGAGGGAGTCCATCTCCTCCTTCTGCACGACATCCTGCTGGCAGCTCTCAAGCTCCTGGCTCCGCTTCTTCAGGTTGTGCACCGCCTTCTCCACCGCGGCCGGCAGCTCTTCGAGCACCGCGATCTTCAGCACATATTCACACACATCGTAGCGGATCGCAGATCGAGCGTAATCGAACTCAGAATATGCGCTCAGGAGGATCACCTGGGTCTCCGGGCACGTCTCATACAGGGTCCTGCAGACGCTGAGGCCGTCCACGCCGGGCATGCGGATGTCCGTGATCACGATATCCGGCTGTTCTTCGCGGATCCGCTCCAAAAGCTGTGCGCCGTTTGAGCATACACACAGCAGCGTGCAGTCCATCTTCTCCCAGGAGATCAGGTTTTTCAGCGCCTCCCGGATATAGCTTTCATCGTCAGCCGCCATCACTTTCCACATCTGCGTTCCTCCTCTCCGCGGGAAGCACGATCTCCACCGTCGTCCCCTCGTTTTTCGCGCCCGTGATCGTCATCTGATAATCCTCTCCGTAGAGGATCTGCAGAAGGCGTCTCGTGTTCTGCAGCCCCGTGTGGGTATGTCCCTCATCCGCGGCGGCCTCTGTCTCTGCTGTCTCTGCTTTCTCTGCGGCATCCCAGCCTTCCTCCAGGCCGACTCCGTTGTCCGACACCCGGATATGCAGCCTCTGCTTTTCCTCAAAGACCTCCACCGTGATCCGCCCGTCTCCCTCCTTCGGCTCCAGTCCGTGGGAGACCGCGTTTTCCACCAGCGGCTCGATCAGAAGCCTCGGGATCAGGTCCTCCTTTACAGACTCATCGCCGAAGCGGATCTCATAGGTAATCTTGTCCTCAAAGCGGCTGTTCTGGAGCAGGAGGTAAAAGCGGACAATTTCCATCTCCTCCGACACCGGGATCCTGATCTCCCTGCCGCGGAAGATCTTCCCCTGCATCAGCCTGGAAAATGCATGGAGGCACTCGTAGAGCTCGTCGTTTCCTGCCATCTTAGCCTTGATGCTCAGCATCGAGAGAATGTTGAACTGAAAATGCGGGTTGATCTGCGCCTGGAGAAACTTCACCTGCGATTTTGCGGCTAGCAGCTCCTTCTCATAAACCTGCGTGATCAGGTACTGGATTCGGTCCGCCATCTCGTTGAATATCATCCCGATCTCATGAAATTCCCGGATGGAATAATCCTCCATGCGGACGCTGAAATCCTCTCGGCCGAAGGCCCGCAGGCTCTCCGCGATCGTCTTCACCGGTTTCGTAAAGCGGTAGCTCACCGCAAAGGACAGAAGCGCCGCGGCCAGCAGCGCCAGGAGAAGGACGCTCAGAAACGCCCACAGGGAGGGCCAGAGCAGGGCATAAATATTGCTGACACCCGCCGCTGCGGCCACCTGAAGGCCAAACCCGCATCTCTGTGCAGTGTACAGCACGTGCTTGTTTCCAAGCGTCGTCCGGATCACGCGGCCGTCCCCGGCGGGGTCCGGCGTCACCCCGCCCTCCCAGCCATCCGAGACGAACAGGGCATGCTCCCCGTCCGACACGGCCCAGCTTCCGCTGCGGTATTCCTCCAGCTCCTGCATCCGGAGCCGGACGGCCTCGCGGCTGATGTCCACGATGCACACGCCCAGATCCTCCAGCTCTTCGTCAAAGATGTGAAAGCAGAGGCGCAGCCGGTCTTCCTCCAGATAGCTTTTGTACTGCTCACCACTTTCACGGAAATCCGTCTCCAGCTCCCGGCTCACCGCCGCATAGCGGTTCCTCTCGGAAAGGATCATCGGGTAATAGTGTTCGCACACACATTCGTCCAGCCGGTTGAACAGATATACGCTCTGCACGAAGGGGAGCTGCTGCTGTACCACGTTTCTCTCGGAGAACAGCTCCATGTTGTAGGAGAGCTGGGCCTCCGCCTCATCCTGCACGCCCGCCTCGCCGGCGAAAAATTTCCGGAGCATCGTGTTGTGGCGGATGGCGATCGCCCCGTCCTCGATGAACTGCACGTTGTCCTGAAACTGCTGGTTCGTGTTCGTCAGGATGTACTCCAGGTCGTCCTCCGTTCTCCCCAGAAAGATAAAGAGAAAGATCAGGATCATGGCGGCCCCAAGAAGCAGCAGCGAGCAAAGCGCCGTTATCATGGTAATCATTGTGATCTCAGTGCCCAGCGTCCGCCTGCCTCCGGCACGTCCCTTTCCCCGCATCCCGATTTCTCCTTTGCGTCATGGTATCTGTTCTGTCATGTCCCTCTGCCGGGCCGCCCGCCCAGAGTGGCCCACACTCTCAAAAACGCAAAAAAGATTTCATTCCGCCGTTTATCTGGTAAGGACGGAATGAAATCTCTTCTCAGCCTTTCCGCTTATTTGTAGTTTACGATCTTGCCGAACTCTTCCTTCAGGGAAGCGCCGCCCACAAGGCCGCCGTCGATGTCAGCCTGCGCGAACAGATCCGGAGCGGTCTTTGCGTTTACAGAGCCGCCGTACTGAATGCGGATCGCTGCCGCCGTAGCGTCGTCATAGATCTCGGCGATGCACTTGCGGATCTCAGCGCAGACCTCCTGCGCCTGCTCGGTGGTCGCGGTCTTGCCCGTTCCGATCGCCCAGATCGGCTCGTAGGCGATTACAGCCGTCTTCGCCTGATCAGCCGTCACATTGAGGAAGCCGACCTTTACCTGCTGACGGATCCAGTCCATCGTGATGCCCTGCTCTCTCTGCTCCAGAGACTCGCCGCAGCACATGATCGGCGTGATGCCGTGCTCAAATGCCTTGAGCATCTTCTTGTTGACCGTCTCAGAGGTCTCTGCAAAATACTCTCTTCTCTCGGAATGGCCAAGCACCACGTACTTTACGCCCGCGTCAGTCAGCATGTTCGGGGAGATCTCACCGGTGTATGCACCCTTCTCCTCAAAATACATGTTCTCAGCGCCCACCTGGATGTTGGAGCCCTTCGCGGCCTCAACCACCGGGATAATGTCGATCGCCGGCACGCAGAATACGACGTCCACCTCATCGTTCTGCACGAGGGGCTTCAGCGTCTCAACAAGCTTTACAGCCTCGGTCGGAGTCATGTTCATTTTCCAGTTGCCTGCGATAATTTTCTTTCTTGCCATTGTATTGTTCTCCTTCATGAATGGTTTAAAAATATGAGTAATTGCGGGCCAGGCTCTGCCTTCGCCTCCGGCCCGCCATTCGCCAGGTCCTTACTTATCCTGGGCTGCCACGACGCCCGGAAGGTCCTTGCCCTCGAGGAACTCAAGGGAAGCTCCGCCGCCCGTGGAGATGTGGGTCATCTTGTCGCCGAAGCCGAGCTGGTTCACAGCAGCTGCAGAGTCGCCGCCGCCGATGATCGTGGTCGCATCCGTCTCTGCCAGGGATTTCGCCACAGCGATCGTGCCCTTTGCCAGGATCGGGTTCTCAAATACGCCCATCGGTCCGTTCCAGACCACAGTCTTCGCGGATTTCACAGCCTCTGCATACAGGGCAGCCGTCTCCGTGCCGATATCCAGGCCCATCATGTCCGCCGGGATCGCATCCGACTTCACCACAGACACTTCGATCTCAGCGTCGATCGGGTTCGGGAATTCCTTCGCGATCGTGGTGTCCACCGGGAGAAGCAGCTTCTTGCCAAGCTTCTCAGCCTTGTCCATCATCTCTCTGCAGTAGTCGATCTTCGTGTCGTCTACCAGGGAGGTTCCTACCTCCAGGCCCTTGGCCTTCAGGAAGGTGTACGCCATGCCGCCGCCGATGATCAGCGTATCGCACTTCTCAAGCAGGTTCGAGATCACATTGAGCTTGTCTGCAACCTTCGCGCCGCCAAGGATCGCCACGAACGGGCGCTCCGGATTGTTCACCGCGTTTCCGAGGAAATCGATCTCCTTCTGCATCAGATATCCGACCGCGCTGGTCTCCACATACTGCGTCACGCCGACGTTGGAGCAGTGCGCCCTGTGAGCCGTGCCGAACGCATCGTTTACAAACACATCGCACAGGGAGGCAAGCTCTTTGCTGAATGCCTCGCCGTTCTTCGTCTCCTCGACTCTGTAGCGGGTGTTCTGAAGAAGCACCACATCGCCGTCCTTCATCGCAGCTACGGCAGCCTTCGCATTCTCGCCCACCACGTTGTCGTCAGCGGCAAACTTCACTTCCTGTCCGAGCAGCTCGGAAAGGCGTACGGCCACCGGCGCCAGGGACATCTCCGGCTTCGGCTCTCCCTTCGGCTTGCCGAGGTGTGAGCAGAGGATCACCTTTCCGCCGTCCGCGATCAGCTTTCTGATCGTCGGGAGCGCGGCCACGAGACGGTTCTCATCTGTGATCTTTCCGTCCTTGAGCGGCACGTTGAAATCGCAGCGGACCAGAACCTTCTTGCCTTTTACATTGATATCGTCAACTGATTTCTTGTTAAGCATTGGAATTTCCTCCTGTAATTCTATAGTTTTTCTCCGGAAGCTTCATGAAAGCCCGGAGCCTCCTTCAGCAGGAAAAGCTGCGCTGTCCTGCCGAAAAAAGAGGCCCGGCCCAATCGACCGGACCTCTTTTCAGGTCTTAAATATGTCCGCCTGGCCTGAATTATGCAAGCTCAGCGAAGTACTTGATCGTGCGAACCATCTGGCTCACATAGGAGTTCTCATTGTCGTACCAGGAAACAACCTGTACCTGAGATGTGCCGTTGCCAAGGTTCAGAACCATGGTCTGGGTAGCATCGAACAGAGAACCATATTTCATGCCGACAACGTCGGAGGAAACGATCTCATCCTCAGTGTAGCCGTAGGACTCTGTGACAGCTGCCTTCATGGCTGCGTTGATGCCCTCAACTGTAGCCTCGCCCTTAACAACTGCGTTCAGGATCGTGGTGGAGCCTGTCGGGGTCGGAACACGCTGTGCAGCGCCGATGAGCTTGCCGTTCAGCTCCGGGATAACAAGGCCGATAGCCTT
>CANRBX010000021.1 GCA_947628955.1 uncultured Lachnospiraceae bacterium
TGGGTTTGGAAAACTGTATCAGGTGCGGAAATAATTCCTTTATTTTGTACAAATGCTTCATGAAACAACCCTGGAAAAACGCCGGGGGATATTGTAATGTTCAGAATTATCCGCTATAATGGAAGCAATGCGGACGGGGCTTTTACAGTAAATTTGGTCCCGGGTTAGGAGTGAAGGATCATGAGCAATAAGCTGACAAAAAAGAAGAATAAAAAGAAGGCGCAGAAGAAGTCCAATATGCTTCCTGTCGTCACAGGCGTATGTGCGGTTGCGGTGATCGTACTGGCTCTTCTGTTTTCCACGGTGTTTCGGAAGAACGGATCATCCGCGGAGGATTCCGGGGATGCCGGGACGGCGGCAGCGGAGCCGGCGGAGGGACAGACAGAAGTGGATCTCTCGCAGGTTACAGGGCCGGCGGTGAAGATTTCCGTAAAGGATTACGGCGACATCAGGGTGCAGCTGGATGAGGAGGCGGCCCCGATCACGGTGAAGAACTTTGTCAAACTGGTGAAGGACGGCTTTTATGACGGCCTGACGTTCCACCGGATCATGGACGGCTTCATGATCCAGGGCGGCGACCCGCTCGGGAACGGCACAGGCGGCTCTGACGAGACGATCAAGGGTGAGTTTTCCAGCAACGGGGTGGACAATCCGATCTCGCACAAGAGAGGAGTCATCTCCATGGCCCGCTCGAACGATCCGGACAGCGCCAGCAGCCAGTTCTTTATCGTGCAGGCGGACAGCACGTTCCTCGATGGCGACTATGCCGGCTTCGGATATGTGACCGAGGGCATGGAGGTCGTGGACCAGATCTGCGAGGATATTGAAGAGGGCGAGAACGGAGCGGTAGAACCGGAGGACCAGCCGGTGATCGAGAGCATCACGCTTGAAGAGGAATAAGGAAGATAAGGGACGTCAGAAGACACATATGAACCAGGCAGGCGGCCTGCCTATTCTGCTTTACTATTTGCAGTTTCACCGTAGCACTTCACGAACTTTACTAAATATACAAGGAGGACTACATGGGCAGAGTCAGAAGAGTGTATGTGGAAAAGAAGGAAGAGTTTGCAGTTGCAGCGAAGGGGCTTGCGCATGAGATGAGAAGTTATCTCGGCGCGGCAGGACTTCGCGGGATCCGGATGCTGATCCGCTATGATGTGGAGAATGTCTCGGACGCGGTGTTTGCGGACGCATGCAGGACGGTGTTCGCGGAGCCGCCGGTGGATATCCTGTATGAGGAAGAGTTCCCGATGGCGGAGGACGAGCGTGCGTTTGCGGTGGAATTTCTTCCGGGACAGTTTGACCAGAGGGCTGATTCCGCTGTGCAGTGTGTGAAATTTTTAAAAGAGGATGAAGAACCGGTGATCCGCTCGGCGACCGTCTATGTGGTCGCGGGAGAGGTGTCGGACGACGAGTTTGCGGCGATCCGCTCTTACTGCATCAATCCTGTGGACTCGCGCGAGGCCGGATTTGAAAAGCCGGAAACGCTCGTGACGGACTACGAGGAGCCGGCGGACGTGATCATTTTCGACGGGTTTACGGCGATGGAGGAGGCGGAGCTTAAGACGCTCTACGATTCGCTGAACCTGGCCATGACATTCCGCGATTTTCAGCATATCCAGAACTATTTCAGGGACGGGGAGAAGCGCGATCCGTCGATGACCGAGGTGCGCGTGCTTGACACATACTGGTCTGACCACTGCCGCCACACGACATTCTCGACGGAGCTGACGGAGGTGTCGTTTGACGAC
The DNA here is from genome assembly GCA_947628955.1 of uncultured Lachnospiraceae bacterium. Lineage (GTDB taxonomy): Bacteria > Bacillota > Clostridia > Lachnospirales > Lachnospiraceae > Choladousia. The sequence continues at coordinate 1,752 of CANRBX010000021.1, forward strand.
GGCTATTACCGCGCGCCGATCGAGGGCACGTACCGGCAGTACCTTGCGGACCGCGAAGAGATCTTCGGGGGCCGCAGCGACAAGTTTGTCTGCCTGATGGATCTGGCGCTGATGGCGATGCGGAAGCTCAAAAAAGAGGGTAAGCTGCAGGATCAGGAGGAATCGGACGAGATCAATGCCTGCAGTATCGTGGTGCCTGTGGAGATCGATGGAAAAACGGAGGAGTGGCTGGTCAATTTCAAGAATGAAACGCACAACCACCCGACGGAGATCGAGCCGTTCGGCGGTGCGGCGACGTGCCTTGGCGGCGCGATCCGGGATCCGCTCTCCGGGCGGACCTACGTCTATCAGGCGATGCGCGTGACCGGGGCGGCCGACCCGACCGTTTCCGTGAAGGACACGCTGAAGGGCAAGCTGCCGCAGAAGAAGCTGGTGCGCGAGGCGGCGCACGGCTACAGCTCCTACGGCAACCAGATCGGCCTGGCGACCGGTTACGTGAAGGAGATCTATCATCCGGATTATGTCGCGAAGCGCATGGAGATCGGGGCGGTCATGGGAGCGGCCCCGCGCAGCGCCGTGATCCGCGAAAATTCTGACCCGGGCGATATCATCATTCTGCTCGGCGGACGGACGGGCCGCGACGGCATCGGGGGAGCGACCGGCTCTTCGAAGGTGCACACGGAGGCGTCCATCGAGATCTGCGGCGCTGAGGTGCAGAAGGGCAACGCGCCGACGGAGCGCAAGATCCAGCGCCTGTTCCGCCGCCCGGAGGTCAGCAGGCTGATCAAGAAATGCAATGATTTCGGCGCGGGCGGCGTCTCTGTGGCGATCGGAGAGCTTGCGCCGGGACTTGAGGTAAACCTGGACAAGGTGCCGAAGAAATACGCGGGCCTGGACGGAACGGAGATCGCGATCTCCGAGTCGCAGGAGCGCATGGCGGTCGTGGTCGATCCGAAGGATGTGGCGGAGTTCATGGGATACGCTGCCGAGGAAAACCTGGAGGCGGTCGAGGTGGCTGTCGTGACCGACGCTCCGCGCCTTGTGCTGAACTGGAGAGGAAAGAAGATCGTAGATATTTCCCGCGCGTTTCTCGACACGAACGGCGCGCACCAGGAGACGGCTGTCGCGGTGGACATGCCGTCCGAGACGGAAAAATATTTTGTGAGGAATGAGGTGCCGGACGTCCGGGCGAAGTGGCTGGAGACGCTGGCAGACCTGAACTGCTGCTCCCAGAAAGGGCTTGTCGAGATGTTTGACAGCTCGATCGGGGCAGGCTCGGTGCTCATGCCGTACGGCGGAAAATATCAGATGACCGAGACGCAGGCGATGGTGGCGAAGCTGCCGGTTCCCGAGGGCAGGACCGATACCGTGACGATGATGGCCTACGGCTTTGACCCGTACCTGTCGAGCTGGAGCCCGTACCACGGCGCTGTCTACGCGGTGCTCGAGTCGGTCGCGAGGATCGTGGCGAACGGCGGTGACTACCGCAGGATCCGCTTTACGTTCCAGGAATATTTCCGCAGGATGACGGAGGATCCGCGCCGCTGGAGCCAGCCGTTTGCGGCGCTTCTGGGCGCGTACTCCGCACAGATCGGCTTCGGCCTGCCGTCGATCGGCGGCAAGGACAGCATGTCCGGCTCTTTCAATGAGATCGACGTGCCGCCGACTCTGGTCTCCTTCGCGGTGGACATCGCGAGTGACCGGACGGTCATCACGCCGGAGCTCAAGAAGGCGGGCAGCAAACTCGTGCTGCTGCACTTTGACCGGGATGAATATGACCTGCCGGTCTACAGCCGGATCATGGAGCAGTATGCGAAGTTCCACGAGGATATTAAAGCCGGAAACATCATTTCGGCGTATGCGCTCGACGGAAACGGACTTGCGGCGGCACTTTCAAAGATGGCCTTCGGCAACGGAATGGGCTTCCGGATCGAGCACAATATCGATGAGCGCGACCTGTTCACGGCGGGTTTCGGCGATATCGTGGCCGAGGTGCCGGACGGGGCCGTCGGCAGGCTGGCGATCACGTACACCGTGGTCGGTGAGGTGACCGATAGCGGAACATTTGAATACAGGGACGTGAAGATCCCGATCGGCAGGGCGCATGAGGCGTGGACGGGCACGCTTGAGCGCGTGTTCAGGACGGATTCCGGGATCCCGACGGTCGGAGGCGGCCTCGACATTGACGGCAATCCGACGGACGGGCCGAGGGCATATTTCTTCGCGGGGAGAGACGAGGAAGGAAATGTCGTGAAGCGCGAAAATGGCTGCTATAAGATCTCGAAGATCTATACCTGCAGGCATAAGGTCGCGAAGCCGCGTGTGTTCATCCCGGTCTTCCCGGGCACGAACTGCGAGTATGACAGCACGAAGGCATTTGAGCGCGCAGGGGCCGAGGTGGATGTGAAGGTCTTCCGCAACCTGAGCGCGCAGGACATCCGGGATTCGGTGGAGATCTTTGAGAAGGCGATCAGCCAGGCGCAGATCATCATGTTCCCGGGCGGCTTCTCGGCGGGCGACGAGCCGGACGGCTCCGCAAAGTTTTTTGCGACGGCGTTCCAGAACGCGAAGATCAGGGAGGCTGTCATGAAGCTGCTCAATGAGCGCGACGGCCTGGCGCTCGGCATCTGCAACGGCTTCCAGGCGCTGATCAAGCTCGGACTGGTGCCGCACGGCGAGATCACCGGCCAGGCGCCGGATTCCCCGACGCTGACGTTCAACACCATCGGACGGCATATTTCGAAGATGGCTTATCTGAAAGTGGTCAGCAATAAGTCCCCGTGGCTTGCGGGCGCGCAGCTCGGCGGCGTGTATGCGAACCCGGCTTCGCACGGCGAAGGGCGTTTTGTGGCGAATAAGCAGTGGCTGATGAGACTGTTCGCGCACGGACAGGTGGCGACGCAGTACTGCGATCCGGACGGCAATATCTGTATCGGCGAGGAAATGTGGAATATCAACGGTTCCTATTTCGCGATCGAGGGCATCACAAGCCCGGACGGCAGGGTGCTCGGCAAGATGGCGCACTCGGAGCGCCGCGGCGATTCTGTGGCAGTCAATATCTACGGCGAACAGGATCTGAAGATTTTTGAATCAGGAGCAGCGTACTTTCGATGAGTAAACAGAGAATTACAGCGGATAATTTTGAACAGCTGATAGAGATTGTCCGGGCGGTTCAGCGCGGAAAGGATCCGGAAAAAGCGCTTCAGGAGGACGGGCTCGGGGACGATGAGCCCGGGCTTGCGGAGGAAGAGGCGGAGAGCCGCACTCCGGAGGAGCGCCGGGCGGACGAACAGAAGCTTGACCGGCTGCTTGGACAGGAAAATTCCCCGGCAGAGCCGGACGGCGCGGCAGAGGACGGCAGGGACGCAGGAAAGCCACGGGCGGCAGGCGGCGGGGCGCTGTCGGTGCGCCTGCGCGGGTTCCTGTCGGGAATCTCAGGATCGCGGAAAAAGACGGGGGCTGAAAAGCGCCCAAAGAAGCGCGATGCCGGGGAAAAGCGCCCAAAGAAGCGTGATGCCGGGGAGGACGCCCCGGAGGAAGAGCGCGCCGGGGAGGTGCGCCCGGAGGAGGATCCGGAAAGCGGCAGCGATGTGCCCGGACGCCCGGAGACGGAAAATGCCGGAAGCAGACGCTCAGGAGCCGGACACCCGGCAGCGGCGCCTGCTGAGAAAACGCAGGAGACACCGCCGGATGACGGGACTGCGCCCGGAGGGCATCAGACGGACGATAGCGCGCTTCTGTCCGGGCTGCGCAGCCGGGCGGCGGCTCTGCGCGAGAATCTGTCCGGAAGGGGATTCCAGCGCAGGGAAATGATCCTGGCCGCTCTGGGAGTCCTGCTGGCTCTTTTTGTCGTGATCGTGATCATCCGTGCGGCCACGCAGTCGCAGATTCAGAAGCGGAAGATGGAGCATGTGACGGCGGACAGCGGGCTGACGGTCCTGGTGGAGGATGAGCCCGAAAAGTGGTGCACTTCCTATCCGGTCAGGCTGACGATCCGGGCGCAGAGTGAAGCGCTGGAGCGGGCGACGGTGAACGGGACAGGGTACGTGCTGGACGAAAAGGGCGGCGTCACCGTAGAGGTGAGCGATCCGCTGGTGGAAATATCCGTTGAGACTGCGCAGGGAACCCTGAAGGCCCAGGCCGAGATCCCGCTGATCGACGCGCTGCCGCCGGCGGTGCATGTGGAGAAGAATGAGGATCTGATCACGGTGACTGCCGCGGATGCCAATTCGGAGATCTCGCGGATCCGCTATGCAGTGGTACATAACGATCAGTACATAAAGCTTCCGCTCTATCAGGACTACAGCGAGCCGCTTCCCTTTGAGAAGGACAGCCTGTATTACTTCTATGCGCAGGATGCGGCGGGCAACCGCTGCGCTCCGGTAGTCACGACGACGGAGACGGCCCAGAGTCTCGGGCTCGGGAGAGAGGAGCTCTCCCTGTTCCCGGGAGAGACGTCCTACCTGGATGTTCAGGTGGAGCCGGAGGGCGCGCTGCTGAACAATCTGAAATATGCGAGCGCGGATCCGGCAGTCGTCACGGTGGAGAGCGGCGGCAGGATAACGGCGGCAGGAGAGGGCAGCACGGTTGTGACCGTCAGTGCGGACGAGGTCAGCGAGGTCTCCTGCAAGGTGACGGTCAGCGAGAGCCGGACGGTGACGATCAGTGCGGTCGGAGACTGCACGCTTGGAACGGACGAGAATTTTAACACACAGACAAGCTTCCAGGCTTTCGATATTGTGAACGGACATTCCTGGTTCTTCAGGAACGTAAAAGACATTCTGGACAATGACGACGCGACGTTCGCGAATCTGGAGGGCACCTTTACCACGGAGACACAGCGTGAGATTAAGGAGTACGCATTCAGGGGGGATCCTTCCTATACGCAGATCCTTCTGGACGGATCGATCGACGTCGTGACGCTTGCCAACAATCACAGCAGTGATTACGGGCCGCAGAGCCTGGCGGACACCAAACAGTATCTGACAGAGGCAGGCATCGATTACTGTATGGAAAATGAGATCGTGCTGAAGAATGTGAACGATATCCCGACCGCGTTTATCGGCATCTACGTGCTGGACGACGGCATGGCGAGCGAGAAGGAGCTGCGCGAGGCGATCGCGGAGGCGCAGAGACAGGGCGCAAGGCTGATCGTCGTGGCGTTCCACTGGGGAACCGAGCAGGCGACGACGCCGGATGAGACGCAGAGAGAGCTTGCGCACATCGCGGTGGACTGCGGGGCCAGCCTGGTGGTCGGCCATCACCCGCACGTGCTCCAGGGGATCGAAAAATACAACGGAGTGTACATTGTCTACAGCCTGGGGAATTTCTGCTTTGGCGGCAACAGCGCGCCCTCCGATATGGACACGATGATCTTCCGGCAGAGCTTTACCGTGTCGGGAGCGGGCGTGGCCGACGACGATCGAATCGAGATCATCCCATGCAGCATTTCTTCGACGCCGTATTATAACGACTACCGGCCGACGCCGGCACAGGGAACGGAGGCCGAGCGGATCATGGGCCGCATCAACGAGTACAGCGCGGAGTTCGGGACAAGCTTCACCGCCTCGGACGGGCTGAACTGAAGCCGCGGAACCGAAGGCTGAGACAGGGGAATGAAATTGAAGACTGAGATCAGGGACAGAGGCTGAAATTGAAAGCCCAGACCGGGGACAGAAACTGAAATTGAAGACTCAGACCAGGGACAGAGACTGAAATTGAAAGCTCAGACCGGGGACAGAGATTGAAATTGAAGGCTCAGACCGGGGACAGAAACTGTAGATTGAAACCGGAGATTTACGGAAAAGGTGCAACAGATCGTTGCATCTTTTTTCTTTTTGCCACAGCGCAAACAGAGCCATCGTCCGCGAAAAACAAAATGACACTATTTGTTTATATATGTTGAAAATAATATATGTAAGTGCTACTATTGACAGTGGGGAGTGTGGTTGTTTTCTGAAACAATGTCGTTCAGCGAAAGCCACAAAAGGACAGGGCGTGTTTCCTGAATACCGGGATTCAGAAGAGAGGGGGAGTTCAGCAGTGGCACACCGCAGAAGAAACCGGAAAATCTATTATTATGTATTGGAGAGCAGACGCTATCTTTTCGCCGATGAGCGTGACAAGAGAAAGCTTCTGGATATTCTCTCTGACGTCGGGCAGGAGGAAGAATGGCTTGTTTATGCGTTCTGCCTCATGGATAATGCCGCATATTTTGTTATAGAGGCGTCGGGGGCTGCTTCCGTGCGCAGAGGGATCCAGCGCGCCGCGGGCAGGTTTCTGGGCGAATGCGGCGCGAATCAGGCATATGCGCCGCGGCGGGAAGCCGCCCTGGCGGGCAGCGAGCCAAGAGAGCTGGAATCTCTGAAGGAGATCGCCGACTGCTGCCGGCAGATCCACAGGATCCCGCTGGAAGAAGGATATGTCGGCAGGCTGGCCGATTACTGGTGGAGCAGCTACATTACCTACGCGGGCGGATATGAGTGGGAGCTGGTGGACTGCAGAGTCTTTTCGCTGTGCTTTTCGGCCGACCCGGAGGTCGCGCGGCGCAGGCTGCTGAGATTTCATCAATAAAGTTTCTACTAAAAAAAACGATCGTGCGGAGCATTTGTGATGAAAAATGAATAAATTTCTTAAAAAAAACAAAAAATCATGACAAACACGAGGAAAGGTGCTAGAATGAACAAGCGAAAAGAGAAAAGAAGTAGAAGAGCAGGATCTGTTTGTATCAGATAAGGAGATTGCTGATGAGATATAAGGCATTGATGTCAGCCGCGGCAGTCGCGGCAGGGATATTCCTGCTGACGGCGTGTACGGCTTCCGATACGGGGCTTGCCCCTGCCGGGACGGGGAGCGCGCCTGCGGGGACGCAGGAAGGAGCCGCCCAGACACCCGGCGCAGATGCGCAAGGCACGGACGGCGGCGGAGAGGTTTCGGTGCAGACACAGCCGCAGGAGAGTGTTCAGGATGTAGTACAGGGCGATACCGCATCGCCCGCGGACGGAACAGCCGCTCCTGTGCAGGATGGCGCGGATGCCCAGACAGAGTCCTGGACGCCGCAGGAGACCGACATGTCGGAGGCGCCTGCGGTTCCGGGGGATGAATGGTCCGGCGTCTATGTCGCAGACCAGGAGACAGTTACGATCACGCTGACTGACCCGGAGAATATTTCCTTCTCCTTTGCACAGTCAGGGATCTCAGGTACGGCTGCAGTGGACGGTTACCAGGCGGTATTCCGGGGAGACGATTACCATGTGGTGGTGTTCAATATACACAGCGGCCTTCTGGACGTGTCGGTATCCAGCGAGGAGGACTATGACGCCTCCGCATCGCCGCTGATCGGCACGTACACAAAGCAGTAAAATTGTTATGCAGTGGGGAGACGCAGTATGAGAAGTGAAAAAGTAAAAAGCTGGTTTAAAAAGTATCCGTATATGGTTGCGCTGGTGTATCTCGCGTTTTATCTGTGCGCATTCCGCTATCTGGAGCGGACGGTGGTGCCGAAGTACATCATACACTGCAAGCTGGATGAGATGATCCCATTCTGTGAGAGCTTTATCATCCCCTATATTTTCTGGTTCCCGTATGTCGCGGGCGCGTTTATCTGGTTTAAGCACAGGGGCTGGGAGGATTATTCCAGGCTGTGCAAACTGGTGTTTTCCGGGCTGACGATCTGTCTGGTCATCTACTATATTTTCCCGACCGGCCTGAATCTGCGGCTTGCCTCCAACCCGCATGAGACCGGCTTCCTCTACAATATGGTGGGGATGCTGCGGGCGATCGACACGCCGACCAATGTCTGCCCGTCGATCCACGTGATGAACACGGTCATGATCTTTCAGGCAATCTGCAGCCTCGAGAACCTGAAGCACAGAAGGCTCACGATCGCGGTGCACTTTGTCATCATGGTCCTGATCTGTGCCTCCACGGTCATGCTCGACCAGCACTCGGTGATCGACGTTGTCTGCGGAGTGATGATGAGCGTGGTGCTCCACGGATTTATCTACAAGGTGGAGTGGAGGGAAGAGCTCGCGCGCAGAAAGGCCAATGCAGAAATCCACCGGATTTCTTAAAATAATGCTTGACTTTTCATCACGTTTAGGCTTATAATGGCGGAGCGGGTTGTGAGACAGCCTGCAGAAGGGGTCTTAGCTCAGCTGGGAGAGCATCTGCCTTACAAGCAGAGGGTCACAGGTTCGAGCCCTGTAGGCCCCAGACAATCAAATATGGCGGAATAGCTCAGTTGGCTAGAGCACACGGTTCATACCCGTGGTGTCGAGAGTTCAAATCTCCCTTCCGCTACTTGGAAAGTACCGTGTACGCGGTACTTTTTCTGTTTCGGGCCGCATGTGATTTGCACCATATGCGCAATACTTTCTGTTTCACCCTGCAGCCTGCGCCGCACGGGATTTTCAGGGCGTCCGGAATCGTTAAATTTAATGACATCGGGCATGAACAGCAGCCATGCTGTGCAGAATGCCCCTTCCGCCGGAAAAATAGTGTGCACGCCGCGGAAAATTGTGGTACAATAAGGACAATATACAGACGAGCAAAGCATTCTGATTATTGACATAAAATTGCGGAAATGATATGCTATATCTGATCATAAATCGGGCGAATTGTACTGTTTGTCCGGGCATAATATTGTGACGGAAGATTTATCACGGCCGCGGTGCAGCGGCAGAATGGAGAAAGAAATGAGTCTGTTAGAGGAATTGAAAGCTCTGGGTTCCAATGTCGATGAGGGGCTGGAGCGTTTTATGGGAAATGCCGCCCTTTACGAGAGGATGCTCAGGACGCTTCCGGGGATGCTGAAAAAGACCGATGTCGGCGAGGCGTTTGCGGCGGGGAATATGACGGATGCGATGGAGAAGGCACACGCCCTGAAGGGAGTCACCGGAAACCTGTCGATCACCCCGCTGTACGAGGGCTACACAAAGGTGGTAGACTACCTGCGCGCAGGCAGGGAGGATCTTGCGAAGGCTGTTTTTGATGAGATCGCCCCGGTGCAGGAAAAGGTCATTGAGTGCATCGAGGGCAGGTCATAAGCGGACTATGGGACAGAGCAGTTCAGAGGGGAACCCGGACTGCTCTGCTGTCACATGATTCAGGAGAGAGAAAAGGATGAGAACTGCAGGGGTGACAAGATGAAGCTGACAATACTGATTGTAGATGACGTTGAGATAAACCGCGCGATCCTCACGGAGATCTTCAAGGACGAGTACAATATCCTGGAGGCGACCAACGGTGTCGAGGCGGTTGAGGTGCTCAACAGCGGTGCCAGGATCTCCGCGATGCTGCTCGATCTTCTGATGCCCGAGATGAACGGACTCGACGTGCTCAGGGAGATGAACAGGAGCGGGAGGATCAAGACAATCCCGGTCTTTCTGATCACGGCAGCCAACAGCAATGAGATGCTGATGGAGGGTTACAATCTCGGGGCGGTCGATATTATCTCCAAGCCGTTCTCGCCGCATTTCCTGCGCTGCCGGATCAACAGCGTGATCGAGCTGTACCGGCACAGAAACGAGCTGCAGGAGATCGTGGCCGAGCAGGTGGAGAAGCTGAACCGGCTGAATTATTCCATGGTTGAGACGCTTGCCACGGTCATCGAGTTCCGCGACTGCGAGTCGGGCGAGCACGTAAAGCGCATCTCCGGACTGACCAGGCTGCTGCTCACCGAGGTGAGCAATACATATCCGGAATATGACATGCCGAGGTCGGAGATCGACAAGATCGTGATGGCCTCCGTGCTTCACGATGTGGGCAAGATCTCGATCCCGGACAACATACTGAACAAGCCCGGAAGGCTGACCGCGGAGGAATTTCAGATCATGAAGCAGCACACCATAAAGGGCGGGGAGATCCTCCGGAGCATCCCCGACATTATGGATGCGGAGATCTATGATTACAGCTACGATATCGCCAGGCACCATCATGAGAGATGGGACGGAAGGGGCTACCCGGACGGCCTGAAGGGCGACGAGGCCACCATCTGGTCGCAGGTAGTGGCGGTCGCGGACGTCTACGACGCGCTGACTTCGGAGCGTGTCTACAAGAAGGCGTTTGACCATGAGACAGCCGTGCGGATGATCCGCGGCGGAGAGTGCGGGGCGTTCAGCGAGAAGATACTGACTGTGTTTGGCGCGGTCGAGGACAGGATCAGAAACAGAGAGTGGCTTGCGGAGGAATGATTCCGCGCCGCTGGTGAAAGGACAGGACAAGATGAAAAAATACGATGTGACTGCGCTCGGAGAGCTGCTGATCGATTTTACGGAGAATGGGACGAGCGGACAGGGCAATCCTCTGTTCGAGGCAAACCCGGGCGGCGCGCCCTGCAATGTGCTTGCGATGCTCGGAAGGCTCGGGCGCAGGACTGCGTTTATCGGAAAAGTCGGAAAGGATTTCTTTGGCACACAGCTGAAGGAAGCGATCGAGGAGGTCGGGATTGACGCCTCCTGCCTCTATATGGATGAGAAGGTACATACGACTCTCGCCCTGGTGCACACGTTCCCGGACGGGGACCGGGATTTCTCCTTCTACCGGGAGCCGGGGGCGGATATGATGCTGACGGAGGACGAGGTTCCGGAGGAGCTGATCCGCGATTCGCGGATCTTCCATTTCGGGACGCTGTCGATGACGCATGAGGGCGTCCGCAGCGCGACAAAGAAGGCACTGAGGATCGCGAAGGAGGCCGGCGATGTGATCTCGTTCGACCCGAATCTGCGCCCGCCGCTCTGGAAGTCTCTGGACGACGCGAAGGAGCAGGTGATGTACGGTCTGCAGTACTGCGACGTCCTGAAGATTTCGGACAATGAGATCCAGTGGCTGACGGGGGAGGAAGACTTTACGGACGGCGTGAAGTGGATCCGCGGCAGATTCCCGCAGATCCGGCTGATCCTCGTCTCCATGGGAAGAGACGGAAGCAGGGCGTACTACGGGGACATCATGGAGGAAGTGCCCGCGAAGCTGAACCCGAACACGATCGAGACGACGGGGGCGGGAGACACCTTCTGCGGCTGCGTGCTCAACTATGTCTGCGAGCACGGCCTGGAGGACCTGACCAGCGAAAATCTCAGGGAGATGCTTGCATTTGCGAATGCGGCGGCTTCCGTGATCACGACGAGGAAGGGTGCCCTGAGGGTGATGCCGACGCCGGAGGAGGTTCTGCAGACTCTTGGTTAAAGATTCTGCACAAAAATAAAATAGAAATGACAGCGAAGAGCTGCCGCTAAGCGGAGAAATCCGGTTGAATGAACCGGCGTCTGTTTAGCGGCAGCTCCTTTTTGTTGAACTCATCATTTTTTTGTGATAAATTATCATTGGAAAAAATTTCCAGATTCTGGTAATTGATGGAAAGTGCCCGGCCCATGCGCAGGCGCGCGGCAGCCCGCCGGGCCTTCATGTGTGAGTTTACAAAGGATGAAGCTGTTATGAAGAGAGAGTATCTGGAGGACAACGTGTTCGAGGCGTTTCAGAAGCGGATGCGTATGATCTTTGAGGAGTTTGACAACATTTATATTTCTTTTTCCGGGGGAAAGGACAGCGGCCTGCTTTTGAACATGGCGCTGGATTTCCGGAGGAGATATTATCCGGAGAAAATCATCGGCGTGTTCCATCAGGATTTCGAGGCGCAGTACACGATGACGACGGAATACGTGGAGCGGACGTTTGAGCGCATCAAAAAGGAAGTCGAGATCTACTGGGTATGCCTCCCGATGGCGACGCGCACGGCGCTTGGGAGCTATGAGATGTTCTGGTATCCGTGGGACGATAAGAAAAAGGACATCTGGGTGCGCGAGATGCCGAAGCACGAGTGGGTCATCAATCTGGAAAACAACCCGATCACAACCTATCATTACCGCATGCATCAGGAGGATCTGGCCAAGCAGTTCGGGCGCTGGTACAGGATGGCGCACGGGAGCCGCAAGACCGTCTGCCTGCTGGGAATGCGCGCCGACGAGTCCCTGATGCGCTACAGCGGCTTTATCAACAAAAAATACGGATACCGCGGCGAGTGCTGGATCAGCCGGCAGTTCAAGGATGTGTGGTGCGCCTCCCCGATGTACGACTGGACGTCTGAGGACGTCTGGCATGCAAACTATCTGTTTAATTATGACTACAACCGGCTGTACGACCTGTATTACATGGCCGGTCTGAAGGTGTCGCAGATGCGCGTGGCCTCCCCCTTCAACGATTATTCCAGAGAATCCCTGAACCTTTACCGGGTGATCGATCCACAGATCTGGGTGAAGCTGGTCGGGCGTGTGCGCGGGGCGAATTTCGCGAGCATTTACACGAAGACAAAGGCGATGGGCTACCGCAGTGTCACGCTGCCGGAGGGCCATACCTGGAAATCCTATACGCAGTTTCTGCTGAGCACGCTCCCCGCGAGGCTGCGGAACAACTACATCAAGAAGTTCAACACCTCGATCGAGTTCTGGCACAAGACCGGGGGCGGCCTGGACGAGGAGGCGATCCAGGAGCTTCTGGATCACGGCTACAAGATCAGGCGGAACGGCGTGTCAAATTACACCCTGAACAAAAAATCGCGCGTCATTTTTCTGGAAAAGATCCCGGACGATACGGACGACATCAAGTCGACGAAGGACATTCCGAGCTGGAAGCGCATGTGCTACTGCATTCTGAAGAACGACCACATCTGCCGCTTTATGGGCTTCGGCCTCAGCCGGGAGCAGAAGAGGCGCATTGATATGATCCAGGAAAAATACAAAAGCGTGGAGGATATGAATTATGGAGAATAACAGCCCCGCATACCATGTCATCGCAGTGCCGATCGAAAAGATCAAACCGAACAATTACAATCCGAATACCGTTGCACCGCCGGAGATGAGGCTTCTGTACGACAGCATCCGGGCGGACGGCTACACGATGCCGATCGTCTGCTACTACGACGCAGGCGAGGACACCTACATCATCGTGGACGGCTTTCACCGCTACCGCGTCATGCTGGAGCACCAGGATATCTATGACCGGGAAAAGGGGATGATGCCGGTCTCCGTTATCAACAAGCCGCTCGACCAGCGCATGGCGAGCACGATCCGACACAATCGGGCGCGGGGAAGCCACGATGTGGACCTGATGAGCAACATCGTGAAGGAGCTGCATGAATTCGGCCGCTCGGACGAGTGGATCTCGAAGCACCTTGGCATGGACAAGGATGAGATCCTGAGACTCAAGCAGATCACGGGCCTCGCCGCCCTTTTCAAGGAAATTGAATTCGGGCGCGCATGGGTGCCGGTCGAGGAGATCGAAGACGAGCTGGACGAATAGCGCAGAGACATTTTCAAAATTTCCATAAATTTTTTGAAAATTATCCATTTTAATTTTTGGATGCAGTAATTATACTGAAAATATCAAAAAATGAATGGAGGGATTTTGAAAATGAAAAAGTGCATACGGAACACGCTGCTGCTTGCCGCGGCGGTGACGATGACTGTCGGCCTCGGAAGCCAGGCGGCGTCTGCGGAGGGCGCGGAGCTGACCGGCATGGTGCAGCAGTCGAGGTGGTACTCCGGATTCCAGGCTGTGGTTGAGAAGCTGGCCGAGGAAGAGGACATCAACATTGACTTTGAAGTCATTCCGGACGACCAGTACGACAACCTGCTGAAGATGCGCCTGAATTCCCACGAGGCCCCGGATCTGATCGTATACCAGTTTGCGGATATTTTCGCGGCGGTAGACCCGGAAGAATTTTTCGTGGCGCTCGACGACGAGCCGTGGATGAGCAAGGTGATCGCTCCCGAGCTGACCGAGTACAACGGAAAGCATTACGGATACTGCTTTGAGTCCTCCAATGGGTTCCAGAGCCTGATCTATAATGAGGACGTGTTCGCGGATAACGGGATTGACGAGCTGCCGACGACGCTCGACGAGTTCTATGCGATCTGCGACCAGCTGAAGGAAGCGGGGATCGTCCCGATCGCAATCCCGTCCGATACCTGGGTTCCGCAGATCTGGATGACCTCCGGTATGTCCAGGGCGCTCGGAACAGAGGAAGCCTGTGAAGACTTCGCGGAGAAGATCCTCACAAACCAGGCGAAGTTCAACGACTACCCGGAGATGGCCGAGGTGATCGACGAGTACCTGGAGCTGTTCAAGAGAGGGTACGTGAACGAGGACTACATGACCGTCAGCTATGACGAGATCCTCGGCAGGCTGGCCAGCGGCGAGATCGCGATGATCTACGGCGCCACCGAGATCCTCGCCTCGATCGAGGAGTCCTATCCGGACGCGAACCTGACGATCTTCAATCCGCCGGTGGGCTATGACGACAGAGATGTGCTCGCATATCTGCCGACGGCGATGGGCGTTGCGGTCAACAAGGATACGGAGAATCTGGACGCGATCAAGAAGGCATTCGAGCTCTGGAGCACGCCGGAGTACGGCGACCTGTATTTCGAGACGAGGCCGGGCTTCCCGAACATTGAGGGGATCGACGGAAACGAGGAAGCGATGAATCCGGACATCCCGCGCATTTACAATGAGTATATGGAGGACGGACGTGTCGTGGCTCAGATGAACCAGTACATTGATACCCTTCAGCCGCTGTTCGGCAATACCCTGTGGGTATATTTCCTGGAGGCTCCTTCCAAGGGAAATATGGACGGCGCCGCGGTTCTGGACCGGTTCCAGGAGGATGTTGACAAATTCATGACAGAAAAGGGTGCAGAAGGCTGGCAGTAAACGCTGCGCAGGAAGGGGCTGCTGCAAGATAGACCGTTTCGGGCACTATTTTGCGGCGGCCCCTTTTATGCGCAGGCCCGGGCAGGGAAATTAGCTGCTGACCGCAGCACCCGGGCCGCGCGGCAAGCAGGAGGCGAAGCTGCCTCCTATTCGATCATATGAAGGGAGATCTTATGAAGACAAGTAAAAAATCTCTTTATCCTCTGTGGGCGCTGATACCTGCTCTTCTGATATATACGGTCTTTTCGGTCGCTCCGATCGCGATCAGCTTTTTTTATTCCTTCACGGACTGGAATATGAGCAGGATGTTTGAGCCCAGGTTTACCGGGCTGAAAAACTACATGGAGCTTCTGCAGAACCCCGTCTTCCTGCGGTCAATCGCAAACACATTCATTTTTGCGCTTGCAACCACCGTGCTGAAGACCTGGCTCGGCTTTATCCTCGCGCTGGCCCTGACGAAAAAGGTTGCGGCCAGAGGCGTGCTGAGGACGATCTACTATGCGCCGTGCGTGATCAGCATTACCGTGGTGGGCGTTCTGTTCAAGGCGATCCTGGCGAACCGGGGGCTGCTGAACAATGTCCTCGGCATCCTGGGGCTGGGGGCGCTTGCGAGAGACTGGCTGGGCAGCTACGCGACGGCGCTCGGCAGCGTCATATTCGTCGAGACGTGGATGTGGGCGGGTTTTAATATGTTCATCTTTATCTCCGGGCTGCAGGCGATCTCGCCGGAGTATTACGAGAGCGCGACGCTGGACGGCGCTTCCTCGTTTGAGAAGTTCCGGAATATCACGCTTCCGCTGATCGTCCCGTCCATGACTGTCGTGGTGACGCTGAGTGTGGCGGGGGGACTGAAGGTTTTCGACATCATCTACGTGATCACGAACGGAGGGCCGGGCTTTGACACGCAGGTGCTCGCGACCTACACGTACCAGTCGTTCAGCCTGGGCTTCCTGGGCGAGTCGACGGCCGGGTCGATCATCCTGGCAGTGATCGTGGCGCTCATCTCCTTTACGATGAACCGTTACTTTACCAGGAGGGAGGTGGAGATGTGATGAAGGCCAGAAAGAGGATGGGGCAGACGGTCCTCTCCGTTGTGATGATCGCCTTTGCCCTGATTTATGTGATCCCGTTTCTGATGATGATCCTCGGCTCCTTCAAGACGCAGGCGGAGGCGTCCATGTTCAACCTGAGCCTGCCGTCCGAGTGGCTGTTCTCAAATTATGCGCATGTCATGGAGAACGGAAAGATCGTGCAGGGCTACGTCAACAGCGTGATCATCACGCTGCCCGTGACGGTGATCTCGGTGCTTTTAGGGGCAGTGTCCGGCATTGTGATCTCCAGGAGAAATGACAGGCTGACGACAGGGATCTACTATTATTTCATATTCGGCCTGACGCTGACGCTGCAGATCGCCTCGATCTTTTTCCTTCTGAAGGCGCTGGATATCTACGGCACGTTTCTGGCCGTCATCTGCATTTTCGTCTCTCTGCGGATCCCGTTCACGGTGATGACCTTCTGCAGCTTTGTCAAGGGCGTGCCGCGCGAGCTGGACGAGGCCGCGGCGATCGACGGCTGCAATTTCCTGCAGATGATCTCGAGGGTGCTCCTTCCGGTGCTCAAGCCGATCATGGTCACAAATATCGTCATCACCTCCATTGACGTCTGGAACAACTTTATGATACCGTTATTTTACCTCGGATCCGCCAAAAAGGCGACCGTCTCGATGGCAATCTACAGCTTCTTCGGGAGATACAACCGTGACTGGCAGTTTGTGTTCGCGGCGCTGATGCTGGCCGTCATCCCGATGCTGCTTCTGTTCATCATCCTGCAGAAGCATATCATCGCCGGCATGACGACGGGGGCGGTGAAGGGATAGAAGTGTATGGGATTCCGGAAGGATGAACAGCCGCAAAGGGGCAGGGCGTCCGGAATCGTTAAACTTAATGACGCTGTTTTGGAAGGAGGAACGAAGATGAAAGCAAGGATCATGGTAATCGGATATGGCTGGCGCGCGGATTTTTACTGCAGGATCGCAAAAATCCTGCCGGAGAGGTTTGAAATCTGCGCCCGGGTGCTGCGGACGCCGGAGCGCGCGGCGGAGGTCGCGGAAAAGGAAAATGTGTTTGCGACCTGCGAGCTGGAGCGCGCGCTGGAGCTGAAGCCGGACTATGCGGTGCTCTGCATTCCGCGGGAGCAGGCGAAGAACTATCTGATCTGCCTGATGGAGGCCGGAGTGCCGGTGCTCTGCGAGACGCCGCCCGGAAAGGACACGCAGGAGCTCGAGGAGCTCTGGCAGGCGTCGCAGAGGCTGCATGGCCGCGTGCAGGTGGCGGAGCAGTATTTCCTGCAGCCGTATTACGCGGCGGTGCAGAGTGTGATTGACGCGGGGTATCTCGGCGAGGTAAACGAGGTGATGCTCTCCGCCGTCCACGGGTACCATGCCGTCAGCATATACAGAAAATTCCTGGGGCTTGACTGCGAAAACTGCGTGATCCGGGGACAGAAGCTGTTCTCCCCGGTGACGGTGACGAACGGGCGCGGCGGCTTCGACTATTCCGGGAGCGTGACGCAGGCCGACCGCGACTGGGCGGCGCTCTGCTTTGAGAACGGAAAGACCGCGTTCCTGGATTTTTCCGGCGAACAGTATTTCTCCCCGATCCGCGTCCGCAGGTGGAACATCCGCGGCGTCCGCGGGGAGGTCAATGACGACACGGTGTGCTTCCTGAACGAGGGAAACCAGGCGGTGCGCCAGCAGCTGGAGAGGCTGGATATCGGGATCAACAACAACAGCGAGTGGTCGCACAGGGGGATCATGTTCCTGGACAGGATGGTGTACGAGAATCCGTTCTACCCGGCGAGGATGAACGACGATGAGACTGCGGTGGCCTCCTGCATGGAGAAGATGATGGAATATGTGCAGACGGGCCGGGAGTTCTATCCCCTGAGGGACGGACTTCAGGACGCATACCTGTCGTTTGAGATGGAGCGCGCACTCGGCAGCGGCGAGCCGGTGCAGACCGGCACCCGAATCTGGGGACGCTGAGGGCATCTGCCCCGCCGGACGGCATGGCGGCAGACAAAGACGTGCCGGCGGCACGGAAGGCAGATGCAGGCATGATGCCGGCGGACAAAGACGTGCCGGAGGCATGAAAGGCAGATGCAGGCATGACGCCGGCGGACAAAGACGTGCCGGAGGCATGGAAGGCAGGTGCGGGCGTGACGCCCGGCAGACGGCTTCGGAGAGGTGGTCTTTTGCGGAAATATCAGTTTCAGAGACAGATTACGCTGAAAAACATTGTGGTGGCAGTGATCGTGACGGTGCTTATGACTGTCATCTTTCTGGGCTATGTGATCTATACGGGCTGGGATTCCTTTGAGGAACAGGTGGATGTGCAGCTTCAGGGGGTTGTCTCCCAGCTCGACAATACCCTGCAGACCGCGGACGGCGTCGCGCTGCAGCTCGCCGCGAACAGCCTGATCCTGGAGTCCTTCGAGGCGATGCAGGCGTACGAGGGCGAGAACAATTATTTTGTTGACAACCCGGCGGTAAACTACGCCCTGACGCAGCACATGAGCAGCTACATGCTGAAGCGCAGCTCCTACAAGCGGATCTGCCTGTTCGACCGGAAGCAGAACCTGTCCTATATGGGGAATCTGGTGAACTACGGGTTTCTGAAAAAGGACTGCCCGGATACCTCCCTGTTCACGGACACGGCGGCGTATTTTGACGGGAGCGGGAAGGCCAGGCTGTTTCGGATCGACCTGCAGGATCCGTACGTCCGCAATCCGACGCCGACCATTTCCGTTCTGCGGGAGATCCGGGACTACCAGCTGCTTCCGTCGAAAAGTCTGGGATATGTCCAGGTGCAGATCTCCCCTGAGAGCTTTTCCTATGATGAGCTTCTGGCGAAGGATACAGAGTGCTGCCTGCTGTCGCAGCAGGGGCATGAGGTGCTGCAGTCGTACGGCGAAAATCTGGACGCAGCTTCGGTGCAGAGGCTCCTGGAATACCCGGACGGCGCGGTGAGGGGCGGGATGTACATTGTCCGCCGGGAGCTCCCGGAGTACGGGATCACCGTGTTCATCGCGGCGAAAAACCGGAACCTGATCCGGAACCTCGCGTCGATCTTCATGTGGACTCTGCTGCTGCTTGTCTCCGTGATCGTGATCATCTGCGTCGGCCAGGCTCAGATCGTCCGCAAGACGATGCAGCCGGTCGTGCAGATGTGCGACATGCTCGAGGGGATCCAGATAGACGAGAATCTCCAGGAGATACCGCTTGTCGCGGATCAGGAGGTCGACGAGCTGAGGCAGCTGAACGTGGCGTTCGACAGCCTGGTGAAGAACCTGAAGCTGTCCATGGAGAGGGCCATGGTCAGCAGGGTGAACGAGATCCAGAGCCAGATGTTTGCGATGCAGTCGCAGATGAACCCGCATTTTATCCACAACATCCTCACGATCATCTCGGCGATGGCCGGGACGGAGGAAGAGAAGAAGATCCCGGAGATCTGCGGGAAGCTCTCGGATATGATACGGTACAGCACGAATTACTCGGACAGCTACGGGAGCCTGAAGGAGGAGATCCGCCATGCGGAGAACTATCTGGAGCTGATGAAGGTCCGGTATGAGGACCGCTTCCGGTACACGATGGCCTGGGTCGGCGACACGCAGGAATGCCAGATGCCCCGCTTCATCATCCAGCCGCTGATCGAGAACTGCTTCTCCCACGGCTTCAACCGCAGGCCGTTCCCCTGGGAGATTGTCGTCCGGATCTTTGCGTCGGAGGAATGCTGGGAGATCCGGATCCGGGACAACGGGAGAGGGATAGCGCCCGGCGAGCTGTCGCAGCTGAAACAGGAGCTGGAGCAGATGCGCAGGCGCGACATGGGCGAGCTGATGCAGGAACTTCGGATCGGAGGCCTTTCGGTCCGGAACGTGTATGCGCGGCTGTACATTGCCTATGGAGAACAGATGATTTTTGAATTGGAGAGCAATGATTCCGGAACCCTGATAACAGTCGGAGGAAAATATGAAAATACGGGTGATGGTGGTGGAGGACGAGCCTCCGATCCTGAGAAGCATCTGCAGGATGACAGAGACGCTCAATGAGAATTTCAAAGTGACTGCCGCGGCGGAGGACGGCGGGGAGGCGATCCGCTACCTGGAGGAGCACGGCAGAGAGGTGGATGTGCTGTTCGTGGATATGAACCTCCCGGTCGTCAACGGGAGGGAGCTGCTGGAGTACGTGACCGGACGAAAGCTGCGGCTGATCCCGGTCGTGATCAGCGGCTATACGGATTACGAGTATATGAAGAGCGCGATCTCCAACAACGCGATGGATTACCTGCGCAAGCCGCTGAATGCCGGCGAGATGAAGCTGCTGCTCGGGCGGATCGAGGAGCGCTGCCGGCAGCTGCAGTTCGAGGAAAAGGAGCAGGATCTGAAGAAGGCGCTGATGGGAGAGAGCAGCCCCGCGAGGTCGGCGGAGCCGCCGTCCGCGCAGCAGGAGTACAGCATGGTCCTGCTGACCTTCGGGATCAGCTGCGGGTATTCCGTGGAAAATGAGTGGAACTTTGAGGCGGTCTGCCGCCGCCTGGGCCTGGAAGAAAAGCTTTCCTCTGTCCTCCCGCACGAGAGGTTCTGGATCGTGGACGGAAAATACGTGAATGAAAAGCTGATCTTTGTGAGGAAGGACAGCGCGCTGGACAGCGGCAGCCTGCAGCAGGTGCTCGCCCGGCTGGACTGCCGTCCGCTGGTGCTGACGACGGTGTACTACAGGGAGGGGATCAGGCTGGAAAACATCCTTCCGGTCTACCGGCAGCTGCAGAGGTATACGAGGGATCACATGTTTTTTGCAAGGGATGCGCTCTTTGTCTACTGCACGGACAAGCCGCCGGAGGGAGACCCGCGCAGGAAGGCGGAGATCGACCGCCTGGTGCGCCAGTGCAGCGCCGACGGGATGGAGAAGATCTGCGCCTGCTTTACCCGAGTGCTTGCGCTGCTCACGGAGCGGCCGGTCACATACCGGGAAGCGGTGCACGACATCCGCTATTTCATTTTCCGGGTCTGCGCGGAGCGCCCGGGGCACCGGGAATATTTTGAGCTGGAGGACGAGATCCAGTTTATCCTGGAGAATTATTATACGGCGGGAGAGATTGCGGAGGCATTCCGGGAGGTGTTCCGCAACCTGTTCGGGGCGCTGTCGGCGGAGTCGGGCGAGAAGGACGTGCTGGCCGGAAGGATGAAGGATTATCTGGACGCGAATTTCCGCCTGAACATCACCAGCCAGATGCTTGCCGAGCGCTTCGGCTTCGCGCCTTCGTACCTGAGCAGTATCTTCAAGCAGTACTACGGGGTGACCCCGGTCTACTACATGGTCCGGAGGCGGGTGGAGGAAGGCAAGCGCCTGCTCGCGGAGAGCGGGGCAAAGATCAAGGACGTGGCGAGGATGCTCGGCTATGAGGATTCGCTGTACTTTTCAAAGGTTTTTAAAAAGATCGTCGGGATGAGCCCGAAGGAATATGTGCGGATGGCTGCGGGGACTGCGGAGAAATAGTCCCCGCAGCTGCTTTTTAATACTCTTTTTATAATTTTTATAGTATACTGGATGACAGGTAAATTTTACGGATGGAGGTATACTATGAAAAAGAGAAAAAAGAAGAGGAAGCTTCTGAAGATCCTGATCCTGATCGCAGTCCTGCTGCTGGCCGCCGGGGCGCTCCTATGGCTGCGCATGCGGGGCGGAAACAGGGAGAGCGCGCTCTCCGCGAATGTGAGAGTGCAGGATGTGACCCGCGGTACGATCCGCATCACGACGGAGGGGAACGGCTCCATCGAGGCGGCTGACGAGCGGCCGGTCGAGGCAAAGTACACGCTGAAGATCGGCACGGTGGAGGCGGAAAACGGCGATGTGGTGCGGGAGGGCGATGTGATCGCCACGGTGGACCGCGATTCTGTAAAGGCGCAGATCAGCCAGCTTGAGAGCAGCCTTTCAGATCTGAACGCGGCGATCCGCTCGGCAGACCGCTCGGGTTCTTCTTCCCTGACGTCCCCGATCGCCGGGCGCGTCAGGCGCATCTTTGTGCACGAAGGCGATCTGCTGACGGATGTGACCGCTGAGTACGGGGGCGTCATGGAGCTCTCCGTGGACGGAAAGCTGAAGGTGGAGATCACACCGAAGACGGATCTGGATCTCGGCGATACGGTCACCGTCTCCTTCCTGAGCTATGAAGAGGAAGGCACGGTGTTCTCGGAAGAGGACGGAGTCTATACGGTGACGATCGAGGACGACCCGGACTATCTGGTGGACATGGAGGCCACGGTGACGGACGAGGACGGCGCCGTACTCGGGACCGGCTATCTGAAATCCAATCATCCGTATCTGGTGGAGTGCGCCTATGGCATCGCTGACGAGCTGAACGTGGGGGTCGGAGATTCGGTGGACTCCGGGACGACACTGCTGACGCGGACCTATAACCGATACAACAGCTCCTATCTGACCCTGCTGGATGAGCGGGAAGAGCTGATGGAGCAGCTGCAGGAGCTGCGCATGCTCGAGCGCACGCCGCAGATCTGTGCGGAGGGGAACGGCATCCTCTCGCAGCTTGCGCTGCAGGACGGCACGGTGATCGCGGAGGACACCCCGATGTATCACCTGATCTCTACAGAGCATTTCTGGCTGAAAACGCCGATCGACGAGCTGGACATCGCGAAGGTCAGCGAGGGCCAGGTCGCGAAGATCGTGTTTGACGCGTTTGACGACGAGGAATATGAGGGAAAGGTGGAGAAGATCTCCGCGCTCGGCGAAAATGTGGGCGGCGTGACGAAGTACACGGTGACGATCTCGGTGCCGGGGATCGAGAAGGTGCGGACGGCGATGAGCGCGACCGCCACGATCGTGATTGAGGAAAAGGACGACGTGCTCCTTGTGCCGGTCGACGCGGTGCAGACGGTGGACGGCCAGAAGTGCGTGACGGTGGTCCGCGCGGACGGACAGGAGACCGTGCCGGTGACGCTCGGCCTTGTGAACAACACCGAGGCGGAGGTGATCGAGGGGCTCTCGGAGGGAGACCAGGTCGCGGTGATGGGCAAGTCGGACTTTGAGCTGATGATGGATATGATGCAGCAGGGCCGCTCCCAGTTCGCGGGAGGTGAGGGCTGATATGATCGAGCTGCATGACATCCGGAAGATTTACCAGCTCGGAGAGGAAGAGGTGCGCGCGCTCGACGGGGTCAGCCTCACGATACAGGACAGGGAATACGTCGCGGTCATCGGAGCGTCCGGAAGCGGCAAATCGACGCTGATGAATATCATCGGCTGCCTCGATACCGCGGATGAGGGAAGCTATATGATCGACGGCCAGGAGGTCTCCGACCTGACGGAGAAGGAGCAGAGCATCCTGCGCAACCGGAAGATCGGCTTCATCTTCCAGCAGTTCAACCTGCTCCCGAAGCTGACGGCGTATGAGAACGTGGAGCTGCCCCTGATCTATCAGGGCGTGCCGGGTGCGGAGCGCAAAAAGCGGGTGCTCGAAGCGCTCGAGAAGGTGTCGCTCGCGAACCGCCTGCACCACAGGCCGAACCAGCTCTCCGGCGGACAGCAGCAGCGCGTCGCGGTCGCCCGTGCCCTTGTGACCCGGCCCACGCTGATCCTGGCGGACGAGCCGACCGGCAACCTGGACTCCCACTCGACGAACGATATCATGAATCTTCTGCGGGAGCTTCACAGCCAGGGGAACACGCTGGTGCTGATCACGCACGACAATGAGATCGCCGCGCAGGCGCCGAGGCGCGTGCGGCTTCTGGACGGAAAGGTGGTCTCGGACAGCGGGAACGTGCTGGTCTATGACGGGAAAGGGGGCGGTCAGGCGTGAAATTTTCACAGGCGGCAAAGATGGCCTTTGCGGCGGTGCTCGCGAACAAGCTCCGCTCCTTTCTGACGATGCTCGGGATCATCATCGGCGTGATGGCGGTGACGCTTTTGATCTCGCTGGTGCAGGGCGCGACGAACACGGTGACGGAGTCGCTCGACGAGCTTGGCGGCGACCAGCTCGTGGTGTCGATCACGAACCGCTCCAGGCGGATGACGCTCGGCGAGGTGGAATCGCTCGCGGGAGAAGGCGGCATTGACCGCGTCTCCCCGAATATCAGCGGGAACGGGACGGCGAAGGCCGCGGGAAAGTCGACGGATGTGACGATCAACGGGATCACGGAGTCCTATGATGCCGTGCAGGGCCTGGATCTGGAGCGGGGACGCATTATCAGCAATCTCGACAACGAGCACCGGCTGAACGTCTGCATCGTCGGACACTCGGTGGCCCGCGACCTGTTTGGAAATACGGATATTCTCGACGAGACGATCCGGCTCTCGGGAAGAGATTACCGGATCGTGGGGGTGCTTGAGGAAGCGCAGGAGACGATGTTCGGCAGCGTCAATTCCGCGGTGTTTCTCCCGTTTACAAACGCGCAGCGCCTGCTCTCCAACGTCAATGTCAACAGTTTCTATGTGACGACGCAGGAGGGTGCGACGACGCAGGAGGCCGAGGACACGCTCGACCGCGCGCTGATGGAGAAATATGGGGACGACGACAGCTACAGCATCGTCAACCTGACGGACGTCATGGACGCGGTCAACGATGTGATGGCGGCCCTGGAGCTGCTTCTCGGGGCGATCGCCGGGATTTCGCTTCTGGTCGGAGGCATCGGGATCATGAACATCATGCTCGTCTCCGTGACGGAGCGCACGCGCGAGATCGGCATCCGCAAGGCGATCGGCGCCCTGAAGTCTGACATTGTGGTGCAGTTTATGATCGAGTCGGTGATCATCTCCCTGATCGGCGGCGTGATCGGCATGGCCGTCAGCCAGGGCGTGCTGACGACGCTGAACA
Source organism: uncultured Lachnospiraceae bacterium (assembly GCA_947628955.1). GTDB lineage: Bacteria > Bacillota > Clostridia > Lachnospirales > Lachnospiraceae > Choladousia. Next base: position 26,345 of record CANRBX010000021.1, read on the forward strand.
CCCTGTACCCGGAGTACCATTTCGGGATCACGACCGGCGTGGCCGCGACCGCGCTCGGGTTCTCGGCCATGGTTGGAATTATATTCGGGATCTACCCGGCGGACAAGGCGGCAAAATTAAAGCCGATCAATGCGCTGCGGTACGAGTAAAATTCAAAACACAGACCGGTCCGTGCGCCGCGGTGTGAATAAAATCCAGGGCGCAGACCGGTCTGTGTGCTGCGTTACAAATAAGATTCAGGGGCGTGCGTAGCGCTGCACGATGCCGAGCAGGATCTGCACAACGGTATCCATGCCCTCGGCCGTGATATGCTCGTACGGTCCGTGGAAAGCGTATCCGCCGGTGCCGAGGTTGGGGCAGGGCAGGCCGCGGTAGGAGAGCCGTGCGCCGTCCGTGCCGCCGCGGATCGGCGAGACATCGGGCTCCATTCCGAGTGCGCGGATGGAGTCCTTTGCGTTGTCGATCAGGTGCATGCAGGGCGCGATTTTCTCCGCCATGTTGCGGTACTGTTCACGCAGCGTCAGAGTGACGGTTCCCGGACCGTATTTTTCATTGATCCGTTTTTCGATGAGGCGCAGCGTCTCGAGACGGCTGTCAAAGCGCGCCGCGCTGTGGTCGCGGACGATGTAGGACAGATGCGCCTTCTCGACGGTTCCGTTCATCGAGGTCAGGTGGAAGAAGCCCTCGTAGCGCTCCGTGTGCTCCGGGCGCTCCGCGGAGGGGAGCATGCTGTTGATCTCCATGGCGACGAGGGCCGCGTTGATCATTCGGTTCTTGGCGTCTCCGGGGTGGATGTTGAAGCCGTTTACCGTGAAATCGGCCGCCGAGGCGTTGAAGTTCTCATAGACGATCTCATTTTCCGGCCCGCCGTCCACGGTGTAGGCGAACTGCGCGCCGAAGGCCGGGATGTCGAGTCCTTCGGCCCCGCTTCCGATCTCTTCGTCCGGCGTGAAGCCGATGCAGATTTTGCCATGTGCAGGACCGCCCTGCAGCAGCTGCTGCGCGAGCGTCATGATCTCCGCCACGCCGGCCTTGTCGTCCGCGCCCAGCAGCGTCGTCCCGTCTGTGGTGATCAGCGTGCGCCCGGCGAGTGCCTTCAGGTGCGGGAAGAGCTCAGGCGAAAGGACGCGCCCGCTGTCCTCCAGTGCGACGGTCTCCCCGTCGTAGTTCTCATGGATCTGCGGACGCACGTTTTCCCCGCAGAAATCCGGGGTGGTGTCCATGTGCGCGAGAAAGCCGATGGCAGGCCTGTCCTCATATCCCGGCGTGGCCGGGATCGTCCCGTAGACGTAGCAGTTTTCCTCGACGCGGGCGTCCTCGATCCCGAGCTCCCGCATTTCGCGCACCAGCAGCTCGGCCAGGTCAAATTCGCGGCGCGCCGAGGGGGAGGATGTGCCCGCCTCGTCGCTGGTGGTGTGGATCTTCACATAGTTCAAAAATCTCTGATAAGCTCTCATATTCTGAAACTCCTTTCTCTGAAATTCCAATTTCTCTGATTGTATCAAAAAGCGGGCCGGCGGTCTCTAAAAGTTTGTCCAGTTCCCGGAGCTGATCAATGCTTCTATTTTGATCTGCGCCTGTTTTAAAAGTCCGATAATGATTGCCTCTTTTTCCGAAGAATAGCGAAAGACCGGAATAGCTACGCTTAGCGCAGCCCGGACGCGGCCGTTTTTTCTGATGGGAATGGCTATGCACTGAATGAATTGAGTGGATTCCTCTTTTTCAAAGGCAATCCCCTGGCTGCGGATCGCTTCGAGCTGTTTGTATAATGCTTTCAGGTCCGTAATGGTGTTGGGCGTAAGCGGAGTCAGCTTGTCCGGATACAGAAGCTGAAGCTCTTCATATGTTTTGTCGGAGAGAAGCGCTTTGCCAATGCCGGAACTGTAGGCAGGAAGCGTCTTGCCGGGTGCGACCATACGAAGGGATTCCGGGGAGTCGGATTTAAACAGATAAAAAACATTTCCCTCGCTCAGCTCTCCAAAAAAGGAAGTTTCCCGGCAGCGCATTGTGATGTCACGCATGACTTCGAGAATGGAAGCGTTTACTGACCCGTTGTAGATGTAAGAATTGCCGAGCTCATATGTTTTATATCCCATGGTGTATTTAAAAGTCTGCTCTTCAAAACGGATCAGATTATTCTCTTTCAGAGTGTGCAGAATAGGAAAGAGACTGCTTTTGGGAGCGTCCAGCTTCTGGGAAAGCTCAGACAGAGAAAGTCCCTGATTGTCTGATTCTGCAATCTGGGCCAGAATATCGATTACACGCTGGGTAGAGCGATGATGTTCTTTTGTATTCAAAATATCCCTCCTGTACATTTTGAATTGATAAAAAAATTGTATCATATATTGGAAAAGAATGCCAGAAAATAATGGAAGAGCTGCCGCAGGCAGAAAAAGCTGCTGTTTGCGGCAGCTCCCGTTTCATTCATGCAGACTGAGAGCTGATACAGAGAAAACCTCTGGCGGAATAAGGAAGCTCGTCCGCCTCAATTCCTGTAAAGGGTAGATCCCGGTTTTGCTCGTGGAACAGAGTTTCAAATACCAGAATGTTGCTGACGCTTCCATAGACGGCAATTCGCGGGAGAGAAGCAGTATCGATATAGGAACAGATTGCAGTTACCACGCCGCCGTTTAGAATTCCCTCAAAATAGGAGTGCCGTTCCTCCGGGGAGGATGGCAGAAAGAGATCCATGGTGCGGACCGTATATAAGGCTCTGTTAAACCCGTATTCCTTTAATGCCCGCAGGCCCTTTGACACCATTTCCGGAATGATATGAGCGGGTTTCTGCGAAGTCAGACTGCTCGAGAGGATGGTGTGGTTTGCGATCGCGTTATAAAGTTCTCCGGTGACAGTAGAAAGGATATTTACAATGGCCCCGTTTTGGACAATAGCGATCTGGGTATGGCTTCCGGGAAGTATTAAGACGCTGTTTTCCATGAGGCCCGGATATTCGGCGAGAATTCCGAAAATCTCTGTCTCTTCTCCGCGCATATTGTTGATTTTTGTGAAGGTTTCATAGCTGACAGGGCCGTCCGGAAGATCAGTTTTAACCCCCGGAATAATATTGAGATTGCGATGAAAGTAATAAGGTTCGTAATAGCCTACTACTCCTGAACGGATTTTATGCAGGTCCACCGGGACAGACAGGTGGGGAATCTCGAGAATGCCTGTGGCGGAAGAGACCATTCCGGACATCCAGATCTGGGAAATCTGCGATTCATCGAGACCGGTATCCCTGAGCAGACTTTCATACATGTTTTTTAGCCCCTGAAGCAGACAGGCATTGCTGCCGGACAGAGCGCAGTCCCTGGAACCCACCTGCCTGGACAGCCGGTGGATCATATGTGTCCCTTCAAAAAGATATGCTCGTGTGTTGGTAGTTCCGGAGTCATAATAAATTCTGTTCATAATAGCAGGCTTTCCTTTCTGGCTGCCGTTCAGGAATCCTCGGAATACCGGACTGCCCGAAGATACTGCCCGGCCAATTCACTGATTCGTCTGTAATTTCCTGCACGGATGGCATTTTTGTCAACAATATTGGCGCCGATTCCTACACAGCATACTCCGGCCCGGAAGAACTCCCTGATGTTTTCCAGATTCACGCCGCCGACAGCGGCGAGAGGAATCTGTGGAAGAGGCGCCAGAACCGCATGAATATAATCCGCCCCAAGGGAACCGGAAGGAAAGACCTTTACGATAGAAGCTCCGGCCTGATATGCGCCGGCAATTTCGGTTGGGGTCATGGCTCCCGGCATGGAGAGCATGTTCAGACGGCGCGTTTCTTGAATAACCGGCGGGCTGATATTTGGCGAGATAATATACTCTGCTCCTGCCGTATGAGCGGCTGCAACCTGCTCTGTTGTCAAAACCGTTCCTGCGCCGATGTGCATATCCGGGAAACGGCGGCATAATGTGCTGATAACTGAGACAGTGGCATCATTCGGAACACAGGGACTGAACGTGACCTCAACAAAGCGGATCCCTGCCTCCTGCAGTGCTTCAGCGGTGTAAAACGTTTCTTCATGACTCAGATTGCGTAAAATGACAATAATCTTTGCTTCTTTAATCTCCTGGATCAGATTCATCGGATGAAAACTCCTTTCTCCGTACATCTATATATAAATTTCCATTAATTTTCCCCGAATTAAATTCAGAACGGTGTTCATATATAGGAATAATATAATAATTAACACGTTTAGTCAATACACAAAATAGAAAAAATAATAAAAAATGTTGGAATATAGTAATAAATAATGCGATAAATATATTGACAAGAATTAATTATCTGGTTATAATAAAATCGCAGTTCGCAATAATGCATGATATTCGTATTTAGGAACAATAAAAAAGAACGAAAAAGAGCTCATTTCGGAACAAACAGAGGGAGGAGGGCTGTACAGTCAGAAATAGAATCTATTTAAGTGGAAACTCAGGCCAGACAAGAGAAATCAAAAAATTAAGGAGGCAAACAATGAAAAAGAGACTGTATAAAGGGATTGCGCTCGCAGCGGCAGCGCTGATGACATTTAGTGTATGTACCTGTGCACAGGCTGAAGAAGCGAATTATGATATCGATTCCTATGAAGTTTCGGGCATTACCGTAAAATTATATTCCGGCCAGAATCCAGACGGCGGCGATCCGGAAAGCGATTACTTTGTATCAAAGGTAAAAGAGTGGAATGATGAAAATAACGGAATTACAATTGAACCGATTTTTATCTCCACAGAAAAGGATTATCTGGATCGTCTTGCGACAGATTTCGCATCCGGGGACGCGCCGGATGTCTTTTATCAATATGGCGGCACTAACTGCCTCGAGTATGTGAGATCGGGAATTCTCTTAAACCTGTCTCCTTATCTGGAATATGACCAGGACTGGAAGAACGGCATTGTAAAGGCAAACTGGGGTCCGGCTACATACGATAAATTCGGGTATGAGGGAGTCTACGGCGTACCTTTTTCAGCATACGAAATTTTCCTGTACTACAATGAAGAGTATCTGGATGCCTGCGGCCTGGATGTCCCCGTGACCTGGGAGGATCTGGAACATTGCTGCGAGGTTCTTCAGGAGAATGGATATCAGCCGTTCCTGTTTGGCGAGGGTGCGAATTACAAATATGGCCATTTCCTGAGCACGCTGGCTGCAAAAGCATATGGCGCGGGTTTCCAGGATCAGCTGGCAGCAAGAGAGTATACATATGAGAGTCCGGAGATTCTGGATCTGATGCAGCGGATTAAAGATCTTCAGGATAAAGGATATTTTGGAGACAATATACTGAGTATTGATGCTCAGGCAGAGCGCAGCTATTTTGGCGCGGGAGACTGTGCGTTTATGATGGACCTTTCCAGAGGCGGCGCAGTGCTGGCAGATACAGAGTGCTTTAAGAAACAGACGATTCATGTTGCAAAATTCCCATACATCAATGAAGAGTATGCGACTGTAAACATGGGTGGGCCGTCCAGCAATTATTTTGTCTGCACACTGAACAAATCTGAGGAACAGATTCAGGCTTCTTTGAAGGTTCTGAAGTGGCTCACCAGCCAGCCCTTTATTGATGGCCTTGTGAAGCTGTATGCGAATACATACTCGGTTATCCCATCTGAGGGTATTATAGACAATTATCTTTTCACTGAGTGCAATAATCTGATGGGAGAAACGACAGAATATGTTCAGGAGCTGGCACAGGTAAGCAACAATACGGCAGAGCTGACAGTCGTAAGGGATGCGCTTCAGCTTCTTGTAAGCGGCAGTACTCCGGAAGAAGTCGGAAAAGAGATCATGACGAATCTGGCTAATTATGAATAATCCTGTTTCATTGGGGCGGCGCGCTGCAATGCGCTGCCCCGATCCATTAACAGAAAGGAGGGGCGTGAGCAGGTGAGAAAAAGAAAAGAGTATCTGACCGCAGCGGGGTTTCTGCTGCCTGCAGTTGCCATGATGGCAGTGTTTGTAATTTACCCTATTATTGACAATATAATACTGTCCTTCCATTCCTGGAATGGGATTTATGGTGCGCCTGAGCCGTTTGTCGGTGCAGAGAATTATATCAAGATATTTGAAAATGCCACATTCCGACGTTCGCTGTTAAATTCGGGGATTTTTTTGGCCGTCGGATTTCTGGTTCAGATGCCGCTGTCATTTCTGCTGGCGTTGTTGGTAGCATCCAAAATCCGGGGGGCAAAAATGTTTCGGACTATCTATTACTTTCCGGTGATTCTGGGAACTACGACTGTGGCTGTCATGTGGAAAAATCTTATGAACCCAAACTATGGGGCTTTATTTGAAATCATACGGGGGCTTGGGTGGAGCAAACTGGATTTTGACTGGCTGAATACTCCCTGGATAAACGTATGGGTGGCTGCCTTGGTTAATTGCTGGAAGTCAGCCGGCTATAATATGCTTATTTTTTGTGCCGGACTGGTGACGATTCCGGATACTCTGCACGAGGCGGCAATGATCGACGGCTGTACGGGATGGCAGAGAGTGCGTTATATTACGCTGCCCCTGAGCAAAAATTCTTTCAAAGTCTATGCGATCCTGTGTATTACCGGATGTATCAAAACCTTCGATATGGTATGGGCTATGACGAACGGAGGACCGAATGCGACAAGTGCAACCCCCGGAATTCTGCTGTATCTGAACGCCTATTCCTTCAAACTGATGGGAAGAGGCGCGGCCATTGCAATTATTCTTCTGGTGCTTGGCGTTGTGCTGAGTCTTGGATGCAATCGGATCTTCAGACAGGAAGAATACTGACAGGGGGTGAGATGTTGACAAAGAGAAATGCAAAAAAAACTGTTATTTACATTCTGGCTGTCGTATGGCTTTTGACATCACTTATGCCTCTGATTTATGCAATTATGACTTCCCTGAAAACAAATGAAGAAATTTACAGAAGCGCACTGCAGCTTCCGAAATCCTGGCTGATTGAAAATTATATTACGGCTAATCAGTTAGGACATTCGGTAAGATCGATCGGAAATTCTCTGTTTGTCTCGCTTATGACGACGGTAGGAGAGATTGTTGTCGCGATGCTGGCCTCCTATGCAATATCGAGAAAAAGCCATATTTTTTTCGTGCGTCATGCATATATGCTTTTTGTAGCGGGTGTGATGATTCCCATTCATTCTACATTGATTCCCATCTCGTCCATGGCAGCGAATCTGGGGATGAAAAACAGTTTTTTTTACCTGATCATGGTGTATATCTGTTTTAATCTTGCGCAGGGCGTTTTCCTTTTTACAGGATTTCTGAATTCTGTCAGCAGGGAGATTGACGAGGCAGCCATTATTGACGGCTGCGGGGATATTCAGCTTCTGGGAAGGGTTTTGCTTCCCATCTGCAAGCCGATTATAGCTACTGAAGCGATCTTTTCTTTTATGTATGCCTATGGAGAACTGATTTTTTCTCTGACGCTGATCTCAGATTCCGGAAAGTATACGGTGCCCCGGGCAATGCTTTCGTTCTGGGGAGAATTTCAGTCGGAGCTCGGACCGCAGTATGCATTTATCGTCATCTCGTCTATACCGACGATTCTTATTTATATCTTATTCCATAATCAGATTCAGAGCGGAGTGATGACTGGTTCTGTAAAAGAATAGCGGACAATACAGTCAGAGGCGTAAAGTATACGGAGGACAGGGGACATGAAAACCGACAGAACGCACAAAAACTGGTTTCAGGAAGCAAAATATGGATTATTCATTCATTGGGGACTTTACGCAATGATGGGTGGGGTCTTTAACGGCAGGAAGGTTCCCTATGGGGCAGAGTGGATTATGAAAAATGCAGAAATCCCGCTGGCAGAGTACCGGAAGCTGCAGGAAAAGTTTCTGCCGGTGAATTTTAATGCAGACAGCTGGATCAGACAGGCTGCTCAGTGGGGAATGAAATATGTAGTATTTACTGCCAAGCATCATGACGGATTCGCCATGTACGATTCTAAAGTATCTGATTACAATATTATGCATACTCCGTTTGGGAGAGACGTCACAAAAGAACTCGCGGAAGCCTGTCAAAAGTACGGTCTGACTTTTTGCGTATATTATTCGCAGATGCAGGACTGGGAGAATGAAAATGGCTGGGGAAATACGTGGGACTTTGGAGAAGATGAAAAAAAGGATTTTAAAAAGTATTTTTACGAAAAAGTAAAACCTCAGGTGAAAGAGCTTCTGGTGAATTATGGAAAAATAGGCCTGATCTGGTTTGACACTCCCTATACTATGCCCAAAGCCCTGTGCCGGGAATTAAAGGACTGGGTAAAACAGTGGCAGCCGGAATGTCTGGTAAATGGAAGAATAGGATACGGACTGGGCGATTACCGGCAGATGTCTGATAACGAGATACCGGTTCTGGCATTTCCGAGACCATGGGAAACACCGGTAACTCTGAATGAGACATGGGGATATTCCAGTGTTGATGAGAATTGGAAGACGCCCCGGGAGGTGATAGAGAAGCTGGCAGACGTAGCCGGAAAGGGAGGAAACCTGCTGCTGAATATCGGCCCGGACGGTACTGGAAATATCCCGGAAGGAAGTATAAAGGTTCTGGATGAAGTGGGCGGCTGGCTGAAAGAAAACGGGGAGAGTATTTATGCCACGGAAGCGGTGCCGGATTTTGCATATCAGATACGCTGGGGCAGACTGACTATGCGCCCCGGCAGGCTTTATCTACATGTGTTCCGCTATCCGGGATTTCCCCATGAAATTATGCTGGCGGGACTTATGACAAAGGTCAGGCGCGTTTATATACTTGGGACAGGACAGGAGCTGACTTTTTTCCAGTCCTACGAGATTGCGCGTGATGAATACCGTTTTCGCGTGATTCTTCCGCCTGAGTCTGCGGAAGAAAGAGATCTTGTGGTCTGTGCGGAAGTAGAGGGACCAGTGGTTCCTCATGAGCTGGTATAGATATCGGCAACTGCCAACGAATACAGAGAATAAAGGAGGAAAAGGAATGAAAATCACAAAAATGACATTGATCAAGGTACCGCCGCGGTGGCTGTTCCTGAAAGTGGACACAGATGAAGGATACACCGGATGGGGTGAGCCGATTACAGAGGGACGGGCTGATACAGTAAAGACGGCGGTTGAGGAATTTGCAGATTATCTGGTTGGAAAGGATCCCAGGACAATCGAGGATCACTGGCAGTATATGTACCGCAGTGGTTTTTACCGCGGCGGCCCGGAGGTGATGAGCGCCATATCCGGTATAGATCAGGCTTTGTGGGATATCAAAGGCAAGTATTATAATGCCCCGGTTTATGACCTTCTGGGCGGCGCGTGCCGTGACAAAATATGGATATACCGCTGGGTCGGCGGAGACAGGCCGCATGATGTGGCGACAGATGCAGAGGCAGCCATGAAGGAAGGCTATTCTGCAGTCAAGATGAATTGTACGGAGGAAATGAATTATATTGACTCCTTCGCAAAAATAGATGCGGCCTGTGAGCGGATCGCCGCCATAAGAGACAAAGTCGGCTATAAGCTGGACATCGCAGTGGATTTTCACGGGCGCTGCCACAAAACAATGGCAAAGGTTCTGGCGAAGGAAATTGATCAGTTTAAACTGATGTTTATTGAAGAACCTGTACTTCCACAGAACAATGAGGCGCTTCGGGAAATCGCGAAGCACACGTCAACTCCGATTGCTACTGGGGAACGGATGTTTTCAAGATGGGATTTTAAAAATGTTCTGGAAGCAGGATACGTAGATATCATACAGCCGGATTTGTCACATGCAGGAGGAATTACAGAGTGCAAAAAGATAGCGGCTATGGCAGAAGCGTATGATGTAGCGGTGGCGCCGCATTGCCCGCTGGGGCCGATTGCCCTGAGTGCATGTCTGGCTCTGGACAGCTGCACGCCGAATGCTGTGATTCAGGAACAAAGTCTGGGCATCCATTATAATAAGGGTGCCGAGCTTCTGGATTATCTTGCAGACCGTTCGGTATTCGATTACAAGGATGGATTTGTGGAACTGAATCGGAATCCTGGCCTGGGAATCACCATGAATGAAGAGTATATTCTGAAGTCAGAAGATAAAGGCATGAGGTGGAAAAATCCGATCTGGAGAAATGCAGACGGAACCATTGCCGAATGGTAATTCCATAAAGATATATCAAAAAGAACTGCCGTTTGAGGCAGAGTTTATAAAACAGGACAGCATAATCTTCGGGGAAGGGCGCGGCCTGCGGGCTGCGCTGTTTCTCTGTTTATGGGACGGACAGACCCTGCTGGGCGTGCAGGAGATATTATGATGGTCAGAAGGATGCCGCTTTTCTTTCTCCCGGCTTGACAAGTGCGAAATGGACGCGCATAATTAAGAAAAACGTCGCAAAACAAGCTTTAAATATATAGAAAAACGTCGCAGAACGAGCCGTGAATGTATAGAAAAACGTCGCAGAACGATCTGCGAATGCACGGAAAAACGTCGCACATGCTGGGAGGTATCAAAATGAAAAGAAAGATATGGAGCCGTCTGCAGAAATGGAAGCAGGATCCCGGAAGGAAGGCCCTGATGATCACCGGAGCGAGACAGACAGGGAAAACCTATATCATCCGCGAATTTGCCCGGGCGGAATATGAGAGCTTTCTGGAGATCAATTTTATTGAGAACGGAAACGCCGAAAAAATATTTTCAGATGTTTCAGATGTTGACATGATCATTACGAATCTGACTGCTTATACAAAGGAAACGCTGATCCCCGGAAAAACGCTCATCTTTTTTGACGAAATTCAGGAATGCCCGGCGGCGCGGACAGCCATCAAATTTCTTGTGGAGGATGGACGTTTTGACTATATCGAATCCGGTTCGCTTCTCGGCGTAAGCTACAAAGAGGTAAAATCTTATCCTGTAGGGTATGAGCAGACTATGCGCATGTTTCCCATGGATTTTGAGGAATTTCTGTACGCAAACGGCGTAAAGGATGAGACGCTTGAATATCTGAAAAACTGCTTTAGCGAAAGAAAACCCGTCAGCGCGAGCGTGCACGAAACGATCAGCCGCCTGTTCCGGTATTATGTGATCACAGGCGGCATGCCTGCCGTGGTACAGTGCTTTGTAGATACGCATGACATAGGGCGCGTTGAAATGATGCAGAAGGACATCCTGGAACTGTACCGTCAGGATATTTCGAGATATTCCAGAGAGGATAAAGTCAGGATCAGGGATATATTCGACCGGATCCCGTCGGAGCTGAGTGAAAAAAACAAACGTTTTATTCTTGCGAACGTCAGAAAAAGCGCGAGGATGGAGCGTTATGAAAGCGCTTTTCTGTGGCTGCGCGACGCGGGGGCGGCATTGCCCTGCTACAATATCACGGAACCCAGGGCGCCTCTTGCCCTGAATGAAAAAAGAAATCTGATGAAGCTTTATCTGGCAGATACGGGGCTTTTGTGTGCGGCGAGCCTTGGAAATATCCAGTTTGAGATACTTCAGAACCATATGGATGTGAACATGGGCGGAATCCTGGAGAATGTGTTCGCCCAGATTTTTACCGCGAATGGATTTGATCTTGCATATTTTGACAGGAAGAACAAAGGAGAGGTTGATTTTATCCTTCAGAGGGGAAAAGAAATCCTCCCGGCAGAAATTAAATCCGGGGGCTCTTATAAAACGCATGCAGCGCTGGACGCACTGCTGGATGCTCCGGGCTGGAATCTGGAGAAGGCGCTTGTCTTTTGCGAGGGAAACATAGAACAGGATGGAAAGATCCTGTACCTTCCGTGGTATATGGCGATGTTTCTGGAACAGGAAGAAATACGGGAGCACCTCGTAGTGGACGTAGATCTGAGCGGCCTCGGATACCCGGCGGCCGGTCGGTAAAAGAAGTATCCTGCGTATTTTTCAGATAAGTTTGACAATACAGAAAAACATGGATTGACGAAAGATGATGAATGGGATAAACTAAAATTATCTGAGAGTACAAGAAAAAGTATTCAGATTATTGATGTGCGGAAGCGCCGGGAAGAGTACGCAGGAGAAAGGGAGGACGCTATGATTCAGTTTGGAACGGGCGGATGGAGAGCCGTGATCGGGGATGGATTTACAAGGCAGAATATTCAGCTTCTGGCAAAGGCGATGTCGATGAAGATGAAGGCGGAGAAGGTCGACGGCGAGGGAATCGTGATCGGCTATGACCGCAGGTTTCTCTCGAAGGAGGCTGTCAAATGGGCCTGTGAAGTCTTCGCGGCAGAGGGCATCCGCTGCCTGTTCGTGAACCGCTCGTCGCCCACTCCGCTGGTCATGTTTTATGTGGAAAAACACCAGATGCATTATGGGATGATGGTGACGGCAAGCCACAATCCGGCCATATACAACGGATTCAAGGTGTTCACCTACGGAGGCCGCGACGCAAACGAAGAGCAGACCAGAGAGATCGAGGCCTATGCGGCTGAGGCTGAGAAGAACGGCGGGATCGGGATCATCGACTATGAGAAGGCTCATGCGTCCGGGATGGTGGTCGAATTTAACCCGCTCAACGAATATCTGGACAATATCATTGCGAACATCAACATGCAGGCGATCCGCGACCGCGGCCTGCACATTGTGCTCGATCCCATGTACGGGGTCAGCCAGACCTCGATCAAGACGATCCTGTCCACCGCGCGCTGTGAGCTCGATCTGATCCATGAGGCGCACGATACGCTGTTCGGGCGGAGGATGCCGGCGCCGAGCCGGGAGTCGCTGACCGAGCTGTGCACCTACGTGACGGAGATGGAATGCGACCTCGGGATTGCGACGGACGGGGACGCCGACCGCCTTGGCGTGATCGACGACCAGGGGCATTATCTGACGGCAAACGATATCCTGATGCTCCTGTATTACTATCTCCTGCAGTACAAGGGGTGGCGCGGACCGGCGGTGCGCAACGTGGCGACGACGCATATCCTTGACCGCATGGCGGAATCCTTCGGCGAGGTGTGCTATGAGGTGCCGGTAGGCTTTAAGCATATTTCTTCAAAGATGCAGGAGACCGGGGCGATCATCGGAGGAGAGTCCTCCGGCGGCCTGACCGTGAAAGGGCATATCAATGGAAAGGACGGAATCTATGCGGCCTCCCTGCTGGTGGAGATGATCGCGGTGACGGGCAAAAAGCTGTCAAGCCTTGCATTGGAGATCCACGAGAGATACGGGAAATCCTGGATGGAGGAGCGTTCATACCGCTTCCCGGTAGAGCGCACGCAGGAGCTGAAGCGTATTCTGTATGAGGACCGGCTGCTTCCGGATTTCGGGCACGAGACGGAAAAGGTGTCCTACCTGGACGGCTGCAAGGTATATTTCAAAAACGGCGGCTGGATCATCGCCCGCTTCTCCGGCACGGAGCCTCTGCTGCGTATTTTCTGCGAGATGGAGGACCAGGCGGAGGCTGCGCAGTGCTGCGAGGTGTTCCGTACCTTCCTGGGACTGCAGCAGACAAAATAAATTTTAAGGAATCTCTTTGCAGGAAATCACCTTGACAAAACGGTTTCCCTCCGTTAAGATAGGAAACATCAGAAAAAGGTGATGAGAAAGAGGAGTACGCGCTGCGCGCCAAAAGAGAGGACTGTCCGCCGGCTGAAAGGCGGTCCGGGAGAGCGGGTGCGGAAGGTAGCTTTTGAACCGAACGGCTGAAGCCATGCAGGACGCTCTGGGAGAACCGGGATTTTTCTTTCCCGGCGCAGTCCGGGCAGACATCCTGTCAGGTGTGTAGGCGGTTCCGGGACTTCCCGTTACAGAAGAAAGAGATGCAGGCCGCGGCGCGCAGGTCTTTTAGGGCATATCCCATATGCCGAAGATCGCCGTGGCGCCTGTAAGAAAAGGTGGTACCGCGAGACATTCGCCCTTTGTATACTTTGCTGTATACAAGGGGCATTTTTTTCGCGAAGGCATTGAGCCGTGCCATCCGTCACGCAGACGCCCCCGGGAGCCTGCTCACAAAGGGAGGTTTGTGTGGCGGATGACAGGGTGAAAGCCGCGGCCGGAGCACGGCTCAGGAATCTATATTGTTGAGGATGAGGAGGAATATTATGAGCAAGGAACTCGCCAAGACCTACGACCCGAAGGGGCTCGAGGACAGACTGTATCAGAAATGGCTTGACAAAAAGTATTTTCATGCGGAGCCGAATCCGGATAAGAAACCGTTTACGATCGTCATCCCGCCGCCAAACGTGACGGGGCAGCTCCACATGGGCCACGCGCTCGATGAGACCATGCAGGACATCCTGATCCGCTTCAAGCGCATGCAGGGCTACGAGACGCTCTGGCAGCCGGGCACGGACCACGCGGCGATCGCGACGGAGGTGAAGGTGACCGAGAAGCTGAAGGAGCAGGGGATTGACAAGGATGAGATCGGCCGCGAGGAGTTTCTGAAGCACGCGTGGGCGTGGAAGGAAGAGTACGGCGGAAAGATCATCAACCAGCTCAAGAAGCTCGGCGCGTCCGCAGACTGGGACAGAGAACGGTTCACGATGGACGAGGGCTGCTCAAAGGCCGTTGAGGAAGTATTTATCCGCCTGTATGAAAAGGGCTATATCTACAGGGGCTCCCGGATCATCAACTGGTGCCCGGTCTGCCAGACCTCGATCTCGGATGCGGAGGTAGAGCACCAGGATCAGGACGGATTTTTCTGGCATATCAATTATCCGGTCGTCGGCGAGGAAGGGCAGTTTGTCGAGATCGCGACGACGCGCCCGGAGACGATGCTCGGCGATACGGCTGTGGCCGTGAACCCGGAGGACGGGCGCTATCAGCACCTGGTGGGCAAGATGCTCGAGCTCCCGCT
>CANRBX010000022.1 GCA_947628955.1 uncultured Lachnospiraceae bacterium
ATTTTTACGGAAAACTCAGAATCGGGGAATTTGAGGCATCCGGGCAGGCTATAACGAAATTTACCTTTCAAAACTGTCATCTTATCATTTTAGTAGACAAATCTCATCTGGTATGCTATTGTTTATAAACTGACGAATGGAACATTGATCTGGGAGGGTGGGATTTCATGCGGGAGGTTTTGCTGGACAGTGTCGTCGACTGTCTTAAAATTCTGCCGTTTTTGTATCTGTCTTATCTGGCGGTGGAGTACACGGAGCACAGGATGAGCGCAAAGACAAAGGAGATGATCTATCGTGCCGGGAAGGCGGGGCCGATTCTGGGCAGCCTGATCGGGACGATCCCGCAGTGCGGGTTTGCGGCGGCTGCGGCAGGCCTGTTCGCGGCGGGCGTCGTCTCGCCCGGGACGCTGCTGGCGGTGTTTCTGGCGACCTCGGACGAGATGCTGCCCGTCATGCTCTCGCGGGGGACGGGCGGGCTCGAGATCGTGAAGATCCTTGCGGCGAAGGCGGCTGTGGCGGCCGCGGCCGGCATGCTGGCGGATTTCGCCGCGGAGCGCCTCATCGGGCGAAGAGAGCCCATTCCGGATCATATGGAGATGTGCGGGCACGGACACTGCGGCTGTGAGCACCACGGGATCTGGTATTCGGCGTGGAACCACACGCTGAAGACGATGCTGTTTCTTTTCCTGATCTCGCTGGTGCTCGGGTTCGGGATGGAGCAGTTTGCGTCGTCCGGGCTCTCCGGGGGGCTTGCGCAGTCCGCGGGCCTGGAGGCGGCTGCGTCCGCGGTGATCGGCATGATCCCGAACTGCGCGGCCTCGGTGCTGGTGACTGAGCTCTTTCTGGAGGGCGTGCTGAGCAGCGTCGGGCTGTTCGCCGGGATCCTCTGCGGCGCGGGCACCGGGCTGCTGGTCCTGTACCGGGAGAACCGCAATCTGAAAGTAAACCTTGCGTTCACGGCAGGATTGTTTGTGGTCAGCGCGGCGGCGGGGCTGCTGCTGGGACAGTTAAAAATTGTATAAAAAAACAGATGATAACGGAATAAAAAACGGCTTTTTGGCACTTTACAGAATGTGGCGCCGGGAATTATAATGACTAAACTGATTCCGATGAACCAGATAAAAGGGAGGCGGACATTTTGAAAAGAGGCAGTGATGCTGACGGAAAGTATCTGTTCAGCAGGCAGGATCTGTGGAGGCTGATCATTCCTCTGATCATTGAGCAGTTTCTGGCGATCTTTGTGGGACTTGCGGATTCTGTGATGGTTGCGTCTGTGGGCGAGGCGGCGGTCTCGGCGGTCTCCCTGATCGACACGATCATGATCCTGCTGATCAATGTGTTTACGGCCATGGCGACCGGCGGGGCGATCGTGGCGGGGCAGGCGCTTGGCAGGAGGCATCCGGAGGCGGGCTGCGAGGCGCTGGAGCAGACGCTGGTATTTTCAGCGGTGTTCTCCGTTGCGATCATGGCGCTTGTCTATGCGGGCAAGTGGCTGATCCTGCATGTGGTGTTCGGCCAGATCGAGCCGGAGGTCATGGCGAACTGCAATACCTACCTGGTGATCGTGGCCGCGTCGATTCCGTTTCTTGCGGTCTACAACTGCGGCGCGGCGGCGTTCCGCGCGACGGGGGATTCCCGCACGCCGATGCTGATGTCGCTCGCCATGAACGGCATGAATATCGCGGGGAATGCGGTTCTGCTGTACGGCCTGGGACTTGGCATCGAGGGAGCCGCGATCCCGACGCTTTTATCGCGCATGTCTGTCGGGATCTGGATGCTGTTTCTGATCCGCGACCGCAGGCGCGTGCTGCATGTGCGCACCCTGCTCGGCCTGCGCGTGAAATGGCAGGTCCTGAAAAAGATCCTTCACATCGGCGTTCCGTACGGGATGGAGAACAGCATGTTCCAGCTGGGAAAAATCCTGGTGCTGAGCGTCGTGTCCGCGTACGGGACCGTTTCGATCGCGGCAAATGCAGTCAGCAACAGCGTCTGTAATTTTGCGATCCTGGGAGGCGTATCCATGGGGTACGCGCTGTCGTCCGTGGCGGCGCAGTGCGTCGGCGCCGGGGATTTCCGGCAGGTGCGCTATTATACAAGGAAGCTTCTGGTGTATTCCTATGTCTCCATGGTGGTCATGAACGGGCTGATCATCGCGGCGCTTCCGTTTATCATGCGCGTTTACAACCTGTCGCCGGAGACCGCGGCGCTTGCGAGGCAGATCGTGCTGTATCACTGCCTTATGTCGACGCTGATCTGGCCGGCCTCCTTCACGCTGCCGAATGTGCTGCGCGCGGCGAACGACGTCAGCTTCTGCATGTGGGTGGCGATCATTTCCATGTGGATTTTCCGCGTCGCGTTCAGCTATGTCCTGGGGACGTATGCGGGAATGGGCGTGTTTGGCGTCTGGGTGGCAATGACGATCGACTGGGCTGTCCGCGTGGTATTCTTTGTCTGGCGCTACCGCAGCCCGAAGTGGGAGCTGCAGGGGACATGAGGCTCCGGGAGCCATGAAGTCGGGGCAGGGGCCCATGAATTCCGAAAGTTGGGCAGGATTGTGGGGTGCTGAGCGTCAGTGGCGCTTGCCCAGCACCGACCGAAGCGGAGCGCAGACAGCGAAGCCCGGAACAATCCGTATGGCATCATTTGACCCCAAGGTCATTTAAAGAAAGAATGGCAGGATCCGGTGCAGGAATAAGTATTGTTTCTGCACCCTTTTTATGGTATGATTCCGATAAACCGCCGCCTGCCTGCTTTCGGGGCGCACAGCGTCCGCGGGGCAGGCCGCGTGCGGACAGGAGAAGAGGGAAAACTATGGATTATATTGTAAGAGCAACCGCGGCGGACAGCCAGATCCGCGCATTCGCGGCGACGACGAAGGAGACAGTGGAGACAGCGCGCAGATTTCACAACACAAGCCCGGTGGCTACGGCCGCTCTGGGGCGGCTGCTGACCGCAGGGGCGATGATGGGCGCGATGATGAAGGGCGACAGAGATCTGCTGACTCTGCAGATCAAAGGCGACGGGCCGATCGGCGGCATCACGGTGACGGCGGATTCCATGGCAAATGTCAAGGGTTATGTGCAGAACCCGGAGGTGATCCTGCACGCGAACGAAAAGGGGAAGCTCGACGTCGGCGGGGCGGTCGGCGCCGGGATCCTGAATGTGATCCGGGATATGGGCCTGAAGGAACCGTATATCGGCCAGTGTGAGCTGAAGACCGGGGAGATCGGGGATGACCTGACGTACTATTTCGCGGTTTCGGAGCAGATCCCGTCGTCCGTCGGGCTGGGAGTCCTGATGGACCGGGGGAATACCGTCCGCCAGGCGGGCGGATTTATCCTTCAGCTGATGCCGTTTACGCCCGAGGATGTGATCGCGCAGCTGGAGAAAAAGCTGGCTGAGGTGACCTCCGTGACCTCCATGCTGGATCGCGGCATGACGCCGGAGCAGATCCTGGAAGAGCTGCTCGGCGGGTTCGGACTGGAGATCACTGACACGATCCCGGCGCAGTACCGCTGTGACTGCTCGCGGGAGAGGATCGAGCGCGCGCTGATCAGCATCGGGAGAAAGGATCTGCAGGAGATGATTGACGAGGGAAAGCCGATCGAGGTGGCCTGCCATTTCTGCGACAAGAAGTATCAGGTGACGCCGGAGGAGCTGCGCGAACTGCTGAAAAAGAGCGGCGGCTGAGCGAGGGGCCCATGGATTCCGAATGCTGGGCAGGGCGCTGAATGTCCAGCGGACATTCGTTCAGTGCTGGCCGGAGCGGAGACTTGCGGGGTGCTGAGCGCCAGTGACGCTTGTTCAGCACTGACCGGAGCGGAGAGGGCGCAGCACGGAAAATCGATGGCAGGTTCATCTGACGGGCGGTTCAAGGGATGTTATGAGGGAGAAAGCAGGGATTCCAGGGGACGATCAGCCGGGATCCCGGAAAAGGATGGAGAGAGATGAGAGACGGATTTATCAGGGTCGCGGCGGTGACACCGGAGATCCGGGTGGCGGACTGCGAATTTAACACGGAGAGCATCTGCCGGTCGCTGGATGAAGCATATGGATGTGGGGCGAAGATCATTGTGTTCCCGGAGCTCTGCCTGACCGGCTATACATGCGGCGATCTGTTCTGGCAGGAGAGACTGCTGAGATCGGCGCAGGAGGGGCTGCGGCGCGTGATCAGCCACACGGACGGACATGACGGGCTGGTATTTGTCGGTCTTCCGTGGGAGAAGGATGGCAAGCTTTACAATACGGCTGCGGCCGTCAGCGACGGAAGGCTGCTGGGGCTCGTGCCGAAGCGGTATCTGCCGAATTATAACGAATTTTATGAGGCCCGCCATTTTGCGCCGGGCAGGACGGATGTTGAATGGATCGATTTTGACGAGGCGGCAGTGCCGTTCGGGATGGAGATCCTTTTCTGCTGTGACGTGCCGGAGGGACTGCGCGTGGCGGCGGAGATCTGCGAGGACCTGTGGGCCCCGAACCCTCCGAGCACCGCGCATGCGCTGGCAGGCGCCAATGTGATCGTGAACCTGTCGGCAAGCGATGAAGTGACCGGAAAGGACAGCTACCGCGAGTCTCTGGTCGCGGGACAGTCTGCCCGCCTGCTCTGCGGCTATATCTACGCGGGCGCGGGGGAGGGAGAGTCGACGCAGGATCTGGTTTTCGGCGGGCACAATCTGCTGGCGGAGAACGGCCATATCCTGGCGCAGTCCGAACGGTTTACGTGCGGCGTGACCTGCTCGGAATTTGACATCGCGCGGCTTCGGGAGGAGCGGCGCCGGATGACGACGTTTGAGCCCTGCGAGTATGAGTCCTATGAGAGGGTCTGGTTTTCCATGGATGAGGAGGAGACCCATCTGACGCGCAGATTTGAGCCGGCTCCCTTTGTGCCGTCGAGCCAGGCAGACCGCGAGAAGCGCTGCGAAGAGATCCTGACGATTCAGGCGCTTGGGCTGAAAAAACGCCTTCAGCATACCGGCTCGAAAAATGCCGTGGTCGGCATCTCAGGCGGACTGGATTCGACGCTGGCCCTGCTTGTCATGACGAAGGCGTTCGACATGCTCGGGCTGCAGCGCGGGCAGATGACGGCTGTGACCATGCCCGGCTTCGGGACGACGGACCGCACATACCACAATGCCTGCGAACTGACGAGGCGTCTGGGCGCACAGCTGCGGGAGGTGGATATCCGGGATGCGGTGAACCGCCACTTCCGGGATATCGGCCACGATCCGTCCATGCACGATGTGACCTATGAAAACTGCCAGGCGCGGGAGCGCACGCAGGTGCTCATGGATCTGGCGAACAAAAACGGCGGGCTGGTTGTCGGGACCGGCGACATGTCGGAGCTGGCGCTCGGATGGGCGACGTACAATGGCGACCACATGTCGATGTATGGCGTAAACTGCTCTGTGCCGAAGACGCTGGTGCGCCATCTGGTGCGGTATTACGCGGATACCTGCGGCGACGCTCCGATCAGCCAGATCCTGTATGACGTGCTGGACACCCCCGTCAGCCCGGAGCTGCTTCCCCCGGAAAACGGCCAGATCTCCCAGAAGACAGAGGATCTTGTCGGCCCGTATGAGCTGCACGACTTCTTTCTATATTATATGATGCGTTTCGGCTACGCCCCGGCAAAGATCTACCGCGTGGCCAGACTGGCCTTCGAAAACGTCTATGACGGTGAGACGATCCTGAAATGGCTGAAGAAATTTTACTGGCGCTTCTTCTCGCAGCAGTTTAAGCGCTCCTGCGTGCCGGATGGCCCGAAGGTCGGAAGCGTCGCGCTTTCGCCGCGCGGGGATCTGCGGATGCCGAGCGACGCCTGCGTCCGCATCTGGGCAGACGAGCTGGAAAAACTGCGGGCGCTGTAGAAGCGGCAGATGTTTGGAAGGCTTCAGGCGCTGTGAAAGCTGCGGTTGTTGTGAAGACTGTGAGCGCTGTGGAGGCGGCAGCTGCTGAGAAGAACGCAGGTGCCGCAGGGGCTGTGGAAATTACCAGGGCCGCAGGCACGGCAGAGACTGGATGTGTCAGCCTACTCTGGCAGAAGTATGTTTTTTTTCTAGAAATTTAGCAAATATTTTAGATTTCCGGTATTGATTTATAAGTAGCGGATAATTATAATGTAACATGTCGAAGGTTCGCGGAGCGAACCGCAGATTTCACGCAGTGAAAGCTGCAGCCCCGGAGGGGCATCGACATGTTAACGAGAGAATGCGGAGCATTCTCGAGTCTGCCATGGCGCAATGAAGAAGTGCGCCGAAGGTTCGCAAAGCGAACCGCAGATTTCACGCAGTGAAAGCTGCAGCCCCGGAGGGGCAACGACATGTTAACGAGAGAATGCGGAGCATTCTCGAGTCTTCCGCGAGGCAATGGAAAAGTGCGCCGAGGGTTCGCTTAATTTTTCTGGAATCTGCCGCGGGATGATGATGAGGCCGGCGCACGTTCGCCCGGCAGATAAACGAAAGAATGTGAAAACTGCATGTGCCTGCGGGGGCGGGCAGATGAGGAGGAGAGTATGGATAATAATCAGCAGAAAAATAACCGCCCGTCGGGTGGAAACCAGGGCCCAAACGGTGATCCTGAGCGGAACCGCTCGACATTTACCATTTTTCTGATCGTAACGCTTGTGGCCCTGCTTGTGGTCGCAATGCTGAATAATATGAGGAACAGTACATCTGCCATAGAGATCACATACGACGAGTTCCTTGACCGTCTTGATGCAGGTACCGTAGAGAGCGTCGAGATCAGCACTTCGCGGATCACGATCGAGATGAAGACGATCGACGCGCTTGCGGAACTGTTTAATACGGAAAATACTACCTATTATACAGGCAATCCGGGGGATCCGAATCTTGTTGAGCGCCTGGTGCGTGCCGGTGTGAAATTCTCGGAGGAAATTCCGGATACGACCTCGATGATGATTCTCAACATACTGTTCAGCTTTGTGGTTCCGGTTCTGCTTATCTGGATCGTCTTCGGCTTTGTGATGCGCAGGATGGGCGGCGGAAGCGGCGGCATCATGGGCGTTGGCAAGAGCAGGGCGAAGGTGTATGTGCAGAAACAGACCGGCGTGACATTCCAGGATGTTGCGGGCCAGGACGAGGCGAAGGAGTCGCTGCAGGAGGTTGTTGACTTTCTGGAGAATCCCGGAAAATATACAACGATCGGCGCCAAGCTGCCAAAGGGCGCGCTGCTTGTGGGACCTCCGGGTACCGGCAAGACGCTGCTTGCAAAGGCGGTGGCGGGCGAGGCAAAGTGTCCGTTTTTCTCTCTGTCCGGTTCGGATTTTGTGGAGATGTTCGTGGGCGTCGGAGCGTCGCGTGTCAGGGATCTGTTTGAAGAGGCAAAGAAAAATGCGCCCTGCATTATCTTCATTGATGAGATCGATGCGATCGGCAAGAGCCGTGACAGCCGTTACGGCGGCGGCAATGACGAGCGTGAGCAGACCCTGAATCAGCTTCTGGCGGAGATGGACGGCTTCGATACGTCAAAGGGACTGCTCGTGCTGGCGGCGACAAACCGGCCGGAGGTGCTGGATCAGGCGCTGCTGAGGCCGGGACGCTTTGACCGCCGTGTCATTGTCGATAAGCCGGACCTCAAGGGACGCGTGGACGTCCTGAAGGTGCACTCCAAGAATGTCAACATGGATGAGACGGTAGATCTGGAGGCGATCGCGCTTGCGACTTCGGGCGCGGTCGGATCGGATCTCGCGAATATGATCAATGAGGCCGCGATCCTGGCGGTCAAGCAGGGCCGCAAGGCAGTGTCGCAGAAGGATCTTTTCGAGTCGGTTGAGATCGTGCTGGTCGGCAAGGAGAAGAAGGACCGCATCCTGAGCAAGGAAGAGCGGAGGATCGTCTCCTACCACGAGGTGGGACATGCGCTGGTCAGCGCGCTCCAGAAGGACTCTGAACCGGTGCAGAAGATTACGATCGTTCCGCGCACGATGGGAGCCCTCGGCTACGTGATGAACGTGCCGGAGGAAGAGCGGTACCTGAACACGGAAAAAGAGATCCGTGCGATGCTCGTCGAGTTTGTGGCCGGGCGTGCGGCGGAGGAAATCGTGTTCGATACGGTGACGACCGGAGCAGCCAACGATATCGAGAAGGCGACTCGCGTCGCACGTGCGATGGTGACGCAGTATGGCATGTCAAAGCGCTTCGGACTGATGGGACTGGAGGTACAGGCAAATCAGTATCTGGATAACCGCCCGATTATGAACTGCAGTGACGTAACGGCGGCGGATGTGGACCAGGAAGTTATGGCCGTGCTGAAGGAGTCCTATGAGGAAGCAAAGCGGCTTTTGACAGAGCACAGGAAGACGCTCGACAAGATCGCGGAGTTCCTGATCGCCAAAGAGACGATCACCGGCAAGGAGTTCATGCAGATCTTCCGCGAGGTTGAGGGAATCTCAGAGTCCGATGAGAAAGCTCCGGCCGCGCGCATCAGCGAAAAGCCGAGTGCTCCGGAGAACTCTGACGAGGCGAAAACCGGACACACCGTGCCGGAGACCGGCGGCAGTGAGGCAGGTGCGGCTGAAAAAGAAAACAGCCAGGCCGCAGGGGCCTCAGACGCAGGGAAGACGGACGCGCCGCTGAGAGAAATGCCGGAAAGCGCCGCAGAGCAGACGAAGCCGGCAGCGCTGCAGGAGCCAGAGACCGCGGATGGTGCAGGAGGCCAGACGAATCTGGAAACTGCAGAGTGTACAGACAGCCGGAAGGCGCCTGAAACGCTGACAGGGCCGGAAAGCAGCGATGCAGAGTCTGCAGGCGCAGAAGAGAAGCAATGAACTGCTGCAGGGCTGTGCGTATTATTTTAAAGAAGGTTTTTTAACATAGCGGGCCGTCCGGCATCCATCTACCGTGCAGAGGTGGGGATGCCGGACGGCCCGGATTTAAGCTCAAAACTGTTTACCGTTGGCAGGCTTGTTTTATCCTTTAGCACAGGAGGCCGGATCCAAACTCAAAACTGTTTACCGCTGGCAGGCTTGTTTTGTTCTTTACCCGGTAGGCGGATTTCAAACTTAAAACTGTTTATCACTGGCAGGCGTGTTTCGTCCTTTGCCCCGGAAAGCGGATTTCAAACCAAAAATTATTTACTGTTGACAAGTCTGCTCTGCCGGGAAATTCAACCCTCCCACCGTCCGGATGCGCCGCAGGGCAGGATCAGACCGCTCTGTGTCACGGGCAGGCCGATTTCCTGTGATTCGATGTGACCACCGTACTGTTTCAGCTCTGTCGCGATCATGTAAGTGAGGACAGCCGGGGCTAGTCCGGTGGTATAGGAATTTACGAGGAAAAAGAGCGGGCGGTCGCTCAGCAGCTGTGCGCAGAGCTGAATGAACGGATGGATCGAATCCTCAATCTTCCAGATTTCTCCTTTTGGTCCGCGCCCGTAGGAGGGCGGATCCATGATGATTCCGTCGTAGCGGCTGCCGCGCCGGATCTCGCGCTCAACAAATTTTATGCAGTCATCTACAAGCCACCGGATCGGGGCGTCGGCAAGCCCGGATGCGGCGGCGTTTTCTTTTGCCCAGCTGACCATGCCTTTGGAGGCGTCTACATGAGTCACGGAAGCTCCGGCTGCCGCGGCGGCAAGTGTCGCCCCTCCGGTGTAGGCGAACAGATTCAGTACCTTTACCGGTCTCCCTGCATTTCGGATCTTTTCTGAAAACCAGTCCCAGTTGACAGCCTGCTCAGGAAAAAGCCCGGTGTGCTTGAAACTGAACGGCTTCAGGTGAAAGGTCAGATTCCGGTAGGAAATGCTCCACTGCTGTGGCAGGTCGAAGAACTCCCATTCGCCTCCGCCCTTTTTGCTGCGGTGATAGTGGGCATTGCAGTTTTTCCAGCCGCGGTGTCTCTTCGGCGTGTTCCAGATGACCTGCGGGTCAGGCCGCACGAGCAGATACCTGCCCCAGCGCTCCAGCTTTTCTCCCTGTGAGGTATCGATCACTTCATAATCTTTCCACTGATCCGCAATCCACATATGATAGTCCTTTCGTGTTTGAGTAATATATCGGGGCCGGAATGCATACGTTCCTTATTCGCACGGAAAGGTACGACCTGGCCCGCGGATGACTTATCGCTGCTGCGAACATGATAACACCGGATGCGTTCCCGGGCAATCAGTTTTTGCCGGAAGCATATGTTTTTGCTTCGCTTTTAAATAGGAAGAATCCCGGAGCCTGATTTTGAATCACAAATTCACATGAAAACATGCGATTTTGCTGGTGTATCCGGGACAGATGTGATATCATGTAAAAAAGCATTATTTTTCTAAACTTCTGTGCGTTCCCTGACGCATCTGATTTCATTTCAGCCGAGAGGCGTTCTTTCAGAAATCTCAATGCTTTTGTATCCCACAGACAGCAGAGAGGTTTCATGGCAGAACTGCTTCAGACACGAACGGCAGTCGGAAACGCCGGGCCGAAGCCTCCTGCACATATCTTATTTTTTAGGAGGCTTTTATGGCGCATGAAACGACGAAAAATAAGATACCAAAGAATAAAAAAGTACAAAAGAACGGAAGAATACCGAAGGATAAGAGGGCGCCGAAGAACGGAAGAGAAAGAGGATCCCGGGACAGGAGAGAATCAGGATCCGAAAGAAAATTACAGCACGAAAAAAGATCAGAAAGTGAAAGAAGATCAGAAAACGAAAGAATATCAAAAAACGGAAGAAAAACAGAGAACAAGAAAACGCGGAGGACGAAAGCACGGATTAAGCGTACCTTTAAGGCAAGAATCTTTGAGATGGTATTCAGGAACCGGAAAGAGCTGCTGCAGCTGTACAATGCGGTAAACGGCACAGATTACCGGAATCCGGAACTTCTGGAGATCAATACCCTTGAAAACGCGGTGTATATGTCCATGCACAATGACCTGTCATTTATCATTGATCTGCGGCTGAATCTGTATGAACATCAGTCGACGTATAATCCGAACCTGCCGCTTCGGGATCTGATGTATGTCTCGGATCTCTATTCGGAAATAACGAAGAATGCGAACCTGTACGGCACGCGGCTGATAAGGATACCAACCCCGCGGTTTATCGTGTTCTACAACGGGACTGAACCAAGGCCGGACTGCGAGACACTGAAGCTGTCGGATGCATTCACGATCCGGGAGGATAAAGTATCCCTGGAGCTGGAGGTCACAGTGCTGAATATCAATCCCGGACACAATGAAGAACTGCTGAATGCATGCAGGACGCTGCGGGACTATTCGGAGTATACGGCGCGGGTGAGACGTTATGCCAGAGACATGAAACTGGAAGATGCGGTGGAGCTTGCGATCACGGAGTGTATCAGGGAGGGCGTGCTGGCAGAGTTTCTCAGCAGGAACAGAGCGGAGGCGGTAAAAGTGAGTATCTATGAATACAACGAAGAAGAACATA
Source organism: uncultured Lachnospiraceae bacterium (assembly GCA_947628955.1). Classification (GTDB taxonomy): domain Bacteria; phylum Bacillota; class Clostridia; order Lachnospirales; family Lachnospiraceae; genus Choladousia. The sequence goes on from CANRBX010000022.1 coordinate 11,391, forward strand.
TGAGACAGGAGCGGGAAGCCAGCTGGGAAGATGGGCGAGAAGAAGGGCGCAGGGAAGGCCGAGAAGAAGGACGCAGGGAAGGCCGAGAAGAAGGGCGCAGGGAAGGGCGTGAGGAAGGCCGAGAAGAAGGACGCAGGGAAGAGCGCGAGGAAGAAAGAGAGAAGATGACCCGGCTGATTGTTGTATTGTTAAATGCAGGCCGTCAGCAGGATCTGCTGAGGGCCTGTGGGGACCGGAACTACATGAGAAAAATGCTCCGGGAATTTCAGCTGGATTCGTAGTGAGGAAATTTCGGATGAACCTGTAGTGAGGGGATTCCAGCTGGATCCATAACGTGGAAATTCCACCTGGATCCGTAGCGACAATGCCGGGGCATATGAGCTTGGAACATATGGTTTCACGATGTATAAGCAGTGTGAAAAGTTGCATATTAATTCACAAAGTCCGGTACAGCGCCGGACTTTTGCTATTCAGTCACAAATATGAATATATTGGTATCGCACTGTTACTTTTTTGATAACAATATATTAAAAATCTGGTCATTATGAATAAAATGTATGGACAAACGGGGAAAAGGGGTGTAAAATAATCCCATCTTTAATGAATAAAGGAAGGAGAGGTAGTAACATGAAACGTAACTTTTTGAAACGCACAATGGCGCTCACGGTTGCGATTGCGATGACAGTTTCGTCAGTTCCGGCAAATCTTGTATTTGCAGAAGAAGACGTAATACTGGATGAAGCAGTCGAAATTGTGGATGAGGCTGCTGCGGACACGGTGGTGGCGGAAACGCCTGTCGAAGTGCCGGCAGCTGTCGAAGTGCCGGCGGACGACATCACAGTTGAGGTCGTAGGAGAAGAAGAAGAGGGCTTCGTCCTGGATGATCAGGTGAATGCGGATGCCGCGGCTGCGATCAGCAGTGACGGTACAAACCAGATTGCCGCGATCGCAGATACGGAGCAGGTCACAAATGTCAAACTGGATCCGACAAGCAGCTATTTGCTGACCTGGGATAGTAATTCCAGCTACAGCCGTTATGAGGTCAGCATAACGGATGCTGCAGGAACTCCCTATTATCTGAGTGATTATAAGTATAATTATTATTATGATGATGCAGATGGGACGATGAAACAAGGCCTGGCAAACTTCACTTACGGCAGCTCTCTGCGTCTGGCCGACGCTGCAGCCTATACGATGAATGCTGAGACCGGCTTGTATGTGAAGGGTGCTTTGGCGTTCCAGCCGAATAACACTTATACGATACGCGTACGTGGTTATAGGCAGTCTTATGAAAACTACACGATGGTATGGACGCCTGGTCCCTGGTCTTCTGCGATAAGCTATACTGTGCCGGCTGATACTGTGACAAAGCTTGGCGTGGTTCAGAATGTACATTGGGATCCGAATAATGCCAATGTGCTTTGCTGGGACGCTGTGCAGTATGCAAAGGGGTATCAGCTGACGATCACCACCGCTGATGGATTGGTATTTGGACGTAGCGGATATTCATATTTGGGTAGCGTATACGAACCGGTGAAGACGGATGAAGATGAATTGAAAATAGATCTGTCCACACTTGTGTTGGATGGCTATACGCTGGCGGCGGACGGAACATACAGCAGTACCGAAATCAAGGCGTTTAATGTAGGTACAATTTATTCGATTTCCGTACGTGCTGTGGGTGGCCTGGAGGATGGAGAACCGTCTGCACCGGTTACATACACTCCTGTGCTCGTCACTCCGAATAAGGTGACGGATGTTAAGGTGAACGAGAATGGAATGCTCACGTGGAGAGGCGATAATCTTGACGGCGAATCTCTCTATGAGGTGAAGGTTACGGATGAGCTGGGCAGAGAGTATCTTGCAGGAGTGCAGGTAGTCAATTCAGTACCTGTTCCCACCTATTACAGCACATCCAGCTCTAGCCTGTATCTGAATGGCACATACAGCAGTCAATATGGTTCTGGCCTGATTTACTGGACGATAGATCCGCAAAGCGGAAACTATGTGCCGGCAAAAGAGGGTACCCCTGAGAATCCGCAGACTGTGTGCGCTTTCAAACCGGGCCATACGTATACGATTCAGATTCAGGCAGTCAGAAAAATAGCTCTGAACAGTACAACACAGACACAGAGAGTTGAGAGCGGCTGGTCGGATCCTGTCCAGTTTGTTTACCCGGCGGACAATAAAGTACCGGAGAAGACAGGCGGACTGACGTTCAATGGTTCAAGCGTGAGCTGGAACAGTGTTGACTTTACCGGCGTTACAGCCCCCTGGGGTGTTACAGTTCCCTATGGTTACGAGGTCAGAGTGACAAATCCGGAAGAGACAATAGAGTACCTTGCTGACGGAGAAAAGGAATCACTTCCTACGTATTACGACACAAAAGGAAGCAGCACGTCGATGGCGATAGCTCCGGGTATGCTGAGGGGATATACGGTTGCGAATATTGCGAACAAAGTATACACTCCGGAAAAGGATGTCACGGCATTTAAGCGTGGACAGAGCTATAAGATCTGGGTTCGCGCATATGATTATAAGACGGATGGCACGAAGCAGGCGCCTGACTGGTCTGATCCGATTATCATCACTTTACCGGGCCTGAAAGAAAAAGTGACGGGTATCACAGTTGACGATAACCTGGGGATGTCCTGGGAGAGCGATGAGCACGCAGACGGATACCAGATTGATGTCTGGGATGCAGAGGGTGTTCACTATTACACTGATAGGACGCCGACGTTTAATCCGGCAACAAGCATTGTAGAGTATACACCGAAGTATGCAACATCATATGGAACATACTGCAATCTGGAGGATTTGGATGTTTTCGCATTTGTGAAGAATGGAAGCAATCTGGAGCTGAAGAAAGGCGCGGATGGAGGTTCGATTGAAGCTTTCGTGAAAGGAAAGACCTACTATGTTGCTGTCCGTGCATACTATAATGACGGGACTATGGTCTACAATACTTTCTCGGATCCTGTCGCGGTGACTGTTCCTGCTCCTGCAAAGGGCATAAATGCACCGGCTGCTGCGGTTACCGGGCTTGAGCTTCGCACAAGCGCATCCGAAAAGGATAACGAATCTGCCTTGAACGGCGCAGTCCTGCAGTGGAACCATGTGTTTGATGCGGATTATTACGATATTCGTGTTACCGATGCTGCGGGCAACGAGTATTTTAAGAGCATCGACGTGGAACCAAACAACAAGACGGATGTAAATGAGTTAAAGGTTCACTACAGAATCCTTACAAACAGCACATTTGAAGATGATTATCTCCAGTCTGTATCGCTCAGTGCACTGGCTGGTCTGAAGTCTTATGTAAGCGTACCGGGTTCTTCTGTCGCGACGGTCAAGGATGCTGCGGGCAATGACCTGAAGACGTTCGTGCCGGGTGTTGTTTACAATTTCCAGGTGCGTGCGGTGAACGTCTACGAAGAGTGGGATGCCACGAAGAATAAAGACATTAAGACCGAGTATCCGGGCGAGTGGTCTGCACCGGTTTCTTACACGCAGGCAGCGCTGGCTCCGATCACGGATCTGACTTATGCGGCGGCTGAGTCGGCGAAGGAGGGTTCTTATCTCTTTACCTACAGCGCGGCTCTCTCAAACTCCGGCGTATATTATCAGATCGCAACAGATGCGAACTTTAATGCGGCTTCTCTGCTGGATAAAGGTGAGTGGAAGCAGGGAAACAGCAGCGCATACAAGCTTGCTGTAAGCAAGAGCTCGCTGAAGGCGGGTACCACTTACTATATCCGTGCGATCAACAGCATCAGCAAACCTACGGATGAGGATATTGCTGCGCTTACGGCTGTGGCTCCGATCCCGTATACAGCGTTTACGACGGATATCAAGACACCGAAAACCATCACAGGCCTGAAGCTGTATGAGACGACAGAAAATGCATTTGTATTCCGCTATGATGCAGTTCTGGATCCGGATGACGGAAATGAAGTTGAATTACAGTACAATACCGGAACCGGCTGGGTCAGCAACGGCAACAGCACGACGCTGTACTTTGGCAATCTTCCGGAAGGACAGGTTGCTGTAAGAGCGATTGCTTACGTTATGCAGCTGAACCCTGCAACGGGCGAGAACGAAAAGGTATATGGTGCGCCGTCAAATGAAGTAGCTGTAACTGTTACAAGAGAGACGACGGCGATCAGCGCCCTGAAGCTTGCGGAGAAGACGAATGAGGGTTATGTATTCAAATTCTCAGGAGATCTTCGCAAGGATGAGCTTGTAGAATACTGGATCTCTCAGAAGAGTGATTTCGCAAACAGCAAGAAATACACGGTTGTGAGCCGGAAGAACATGAGTTCTGCAGACAGATGGGACGGCGGTGTTGATAGCTTTACGGTCTACTACACAAGCCTGACTCCTGGCACCAAGTACTATGTGCGTGCACGCGCTTACAATCCGTCCAATAAGGTAGAGGTTAAGCAGTACAGCGCATTCACGGGTACGGTGTCCTTCACGGCTATGATGCCGCAGGTTAATGTACTGGGCACGGCTATTGAGTCGAAGAGCATTACACTGAGGATGGATACTCCGAATAATGACGAGTATCTGACCGGCTATGAGATCCAGATGAAGAACGGCAAGAAGTATGAGGCAGTTGCCAAGACGACGGATGATACCTATAAGGTAACCGGGCTGAAGGCAGACACCACCTACACGTTCCGCATCAGACCTTATTACTACAATCCGACGACCGGAAAGACCAAGAACGGTTCCTGGGTATACTACGAGGCTACCACATGGGGCGGCGCGATGAACCTTGTCGCCAAGGCCGCCAGCGAGACTTCTGTGAAGCTCTCCTGGAGCAAGCTTTCCGGAGCGAGCGGATATGAGATCTACAGGACGGTTGGTAACTCTTATTGGACGAAGGAGGAGGATGGATACAGAAACGGCTTCTCCAAGTCAAAACTGATCAAGACCGTGAAGCAGACCTCGAAGACAAAGAAGACCATCACCTACACGGATAAGGGTCTGACCAAAAATCTGCGTTACACCTATGTGGTGAGAGCTTACAAGGAAGTAGATGGTCAGAAATTCTACATCGAGTCGGGAGCTGGAGTAGGACTTGGCCTGAGCAACTTCGGAATCCTCACGAAGGTGAAGCAGTCTGACGGCAAGTTGAAGGTTACCTGGAGCCGCGCATACGGCGCAGACGGCTACCTGATCGAGAAGTACGATGACGTCAAGGATAAATGGGTGACGGCTGCGAAGCTGGGTGCTTCCAAGACTTCCAAGACCTTCTCGAAGGCGACGGGCAAGACGGTGCATTACAGGATCCGCGCATACAAGGGCAGCACATATTCAGCTGCTGAGCCTGTGGATGTCGATCCGTTCCTTGCGGCGCCGGTTAAGGTGAAGGCAGTCGCCAATACGAAGGACGGTTCCGTCAAGGTGACATGGAAGGCAGTGGCCGGAGCGGATTACTACAGAGTATACAGGACGACGTCCTCCAGTGTTTGGTATGATTCAACGGCAAAGACGTATCGTTATACAAATGATGAAGTACCGCTGACGCTCTATGTGGCTGACACCACGAGAGTCACGGGTTACAGAGAGGTAACGGATACCCGCGAGATGAAGGAAACCAGCTTCGTCGACAGACCGATCACCTACACGGTGAATGGCGTTGAAAACACGCTGGCTGCAGGCCCGACACCGGGTGTGACCTATTACTACTATGTAAGGGCCTTCAAGTACGGCGAGGAGCAGATCTACAACGAGGTAAATACAATTGCCGATGCAGAAATTATGAGCGCTGACAGCAAGGCGGCGTCCGCAATGGTGAGCACTGTTGAAGTCTCCAAGCCGACCAGCCTGAAGGTGAAGGCTTACAAGGGCAAGATGGCTGTTACCTGGAAGAAGGTAAGCAATGCAGTTGGCTACGAAGTATACCGCAAGACCACGGCGAAGGGCGATGAGTTCGAGCTGATCGGCACGGTAGACAAGGGAACGACTGCGAAGTATGTTGACAAGACGGTCAAGAAGGGTACGAAGTATATCTACAGAGTACGCGCGATCGCCCTGACAGAGGCGGGCCTGAACAAGTACTCCAGCTACTCGAAGAGCTCTTCAAAGGTTACTGCAAAGTAAACTGATTCAGATTTTGTATTAAAAAAAATACAATCTAAACAACGGGAAAACCGCCATTTGCACTTGCATCTGGCGGTTTTTTCCTGTATACTGAATGAGCTGTGACATGATAGCGATGAAGCGCGAGGTTGCTGCAGTGCCAGACACTGCGGGTTTTCCGTGGAGCGAATGTCAAGTTATCTAAACTGGCGACAAGTCACTGTACAAATTTTAATGGCCCGGAAGCAGCCGGGCACCGTGTGGGCTGATGACACACACGGGAGAGTGTACAGTCACCGCTTGTCGTACTGCAACAAAGTGCGAAAAGGAGGCGACTTTTTTTATGGCAAGTCAGGTAATGAGAATCACATTGAAGGCGTACGATCATCAGCTTGTGGACGCGTCTGCGAAGAAAATCATCGAAACCGTAAAGAAAAACGGATCTCAGGTGAGCGGCCCTGTACCGCTTCCGACGAAGAAGGAGGTTGTTACCATTCTCCGTGCGGTGCATAAGTACAAGGACTCCAGAGAGCAGTTTGAGCAGAGGACGCACAAGAGACTGATCGACATCATTACACCGACCCAGAAGACGGTTGATGCGCTGTCCAGACTGGAAATGCCTGCAGGTGTCTACATCGACATCAAGATGAAGCAGAAATAAGCATCGCTGCATTTAATGAAGCAAATCCTACTCAGGTTAATGATATGAAAGGGTATCCGCCGGTATGCCGGACGGATCCGGCGGCGATGCGGTCCGCCTGTATCATGTTCTGTTCACTAGGATGATCGCCGGAAGGCGATCCGCTGTAGAAAAACAGGAGGTAAAGGAATGAAGAAAGCGATTTTAGCAACGAAAGTCGGAATGACTCAAATCTTCAGTGACGACGGAGTGCTCACTCCGGTAACGGTTCTCCAGGCCGGCCCGTGCGTTGTGACGCAGGTGAAGACGGTTGAGAACGACGGCTACAGTGCCGTGCAGGTCGGCTTTGTCGACAAGAGGGCGAAGCTCGTGGCGAAGCCGCAGAAGGGTGCCTTTGACAAGGCGGGCGTTTCCTACAAGAGATACGTCAGAGAGTTTAAGTTTGAGGACGCTGAGAATTATCAGGTGGCGCAGGAGATCAGGGCGGACATCTTCGCGGCGGGCGACAAGATCGACGCGACTGCAGTTTCCAAGGGAAAAGGCTTCCAGGGCGCGATCAAGAGACACGGACAGCACAGAGGTCCGATGACGCACGGTTCCAAGTACCATCGTCATGCAGGCTCCAACGGTGCGGCATCTGATCCGAGCCGCGTATTCAAGGGAAAGAGAATGCCGGGACACATGGGCGCAAAGAAGGTTACCGTTCAGAATCTCGAGGTGGTCCGCGTGGACGCAGAGAACAATCTCCTTCTGGTCAGGGGAGCGGTTCCCGGCCCGAGGAAAGCACTTGTAACTGTCAAAGAGACTGTGAAGTCCGGTAAATAAGCCTGAACGCAGGAAAGGAGGAAGACACAGATGGCTAATGTATCTGTTTACAATATGGAAGGCAAGGAAGTTGGCACGATCGAGCTGAATGACGCCATCTTCGGCGTGGAAGTCAACGAGCATCTTGTGCATATGGCAGTCGTGAACCAGCTTGCGAACAAGCGCCAGGGAACACAGAAGGCGAAGACGCGCGCTGAGGTTTCCGGCGGCGGAAAGAAGCCGTGGAGACAGAAGGGAACCGGTCATGCAAGACAGGGTTCAACGAGAGCTCCGCAGTGGACGGGCGGCGGTGTTGTATTTGCCCCGACTCCGAGGGATTATTCCTACAAATTAAATAAGAAAGAAAAGAGACTTGCCCTGAAGTCTGCTCTGACCAGCAGAGTACAGGAGAACAAGCTGATCGTTCTCGACGAGCTGAAGTTCGACGCGATCAAGACGAAGAACATGAAGGCGGTTCTGGATGCGCTGAACGTAAAGAAGGCGCTGATCGTGATCGGTGAAAACGATCAGAACGTAGTGCTTTCCGCCCGCAACCTCGCGGATGTGAAGACTGCGCTGACCAATACGATCAACGTATTCGATATTTTAAAGTACAGCACCCTGGTCGTTACGAAGGCTGCTGTGGAGGCGATTGAGGAGGTGTATGCATAATGGCAGATATCAGATATTACGACGTCATTCTGAAGCCGGTCGTTACTGAGAAGAGCATGAACGCCATGGCTGAGAAGAAATACACGTTCCTGGTTCACCCGGAAGTGACAAAGAATCAGATCAAGGAAGCAGTTGAAAAGATGTTCGAGGGCACAAAGGTGAAGAAGGTCAACACCATGAACCTCGATGGCAAGAAGAGAAGACGCGGCATGGTTGTCGGCAGGACCGCGAAGTCGAAGAAGGCGATCGTCACGCTGACCGAGGACAGCAAGGACATCGAGATCTTCGAGGGGCTATAAGAGGCATTGAACACTTGGCGAAGCGAAGCTGAGCCTAGTGAGAAAGCCCACCTGGACACTTAGCGAGCAGCAAGCGAAGCGCAGACTGCGAGATTAGTGGACATGGTGCTGCAGCCGGAGTTAAGCGAACACACCCGCTGACATTGAGCACTTGGTAAGAGCGCTCTTTCCGCTCTATGACACACACCGGTGTGTTGAATGATCGCGGCTTTGGGCAAGACGGCTGCGAACGACTATATGCGGCGACGCATGATAACAAATATCGAAAGGAGAAACATCATGGGAATCAAGACATACAACCCATATACACCTTCCAGAAGACACATGACTGGTTCTGATTTCTCTGAGATCACCAAGAAGGAACCGGAAAAGTCTCTTCTGGTATCCCTGCAGAAGCAGTCTGGCCGCAACAACCAGGGAAAGATCACGGTGAGACACCGTGGCGGCGGCTCCAGAAGAAAATACAGAATCATTGATTTCAAGAGAAACAAGGACGGCATCCCGGCGAAGGTGATCGGTATCGAGTACGATCCGAACAGAACCGCCAACATCGCCCTGATCTGCTATGCGGACGGCGAGAAGGCCTACATCCTTGCTCCCCAGGGACTGAAGGACGGCATGACGGTCATGAACGGGCCGGCGGCTGAGGTACATCTCGGCAACTGCCTGCCGCTCTCCGAGATCCCGGTTGGTACCATGGTTCACAATATCGAGCTCTATCCGGGCCATGGCGGACAGATGGTCCGCTCCGCGGGCAACGGCGCACAGCTGATGGCCAAGGAAGGCAAGTACGCGACCCTGAGACTTCCGTCCGGCGAGATGAGAATGGTTTCCCTGAACTGCCGTGCAACGGTGGGCGTAGTAGGAAACGCAGAGCACAACCTGATCAACATCGGCAAGGCTGGAAGAAAGCGCCATATGGGCATCCGCCCGACCGTCCGCGGTTCCGTCATGAACCCGAACGACCATCCGCACGGCGGCGGCGAGGGCAAGGCCGGTATCGGACGTCCGGGCCCGAGCACACCGTGGGGCAAGCCGGCGCTCGGCCTGAAGACCAGAAAGCATAAGAAAGCATCCAACAAGCTGATCGTCAGAAGAAGAGACGGTAAGGCTCTCAACTAGTATTCGAATAATAAGGAGGTAAACCAATGGCTCGTTCATTGAAAAAAGGACCATTTGCTGACGAAAGTTTACTGAAAAAAGTAGATGCCATGAATGCGGCAGGAAACAAGCAGGTGATCAAGACATGGTCCCGCCGTTCCACGATTTTCCCGCAGATGGTCGGACATACGATCGCAGTACACGACGGAAGAAAACATGTGCCGGTATATATCACTGAGGATATGGTAGGCCATAAGCTCGGCGAGTTCGTCGTCACGAGGACCTACAGAGGACATGGCAAAGACGAGAAGAAATCCGGCGTTCGCTGACTGCCAGGCGCGAAATTGAAAGGAGGCTACATCCAAAATGGCTAAAGGACACAGATCCCAGATTAAGAGAGAGAGAAATGCTCAGAAGGATACGAGACCGTCAGCTAAGCTGTCTTACGCAAGAGTTTCCGTTCAGAAGGCGTGCTTCGTTCTGGATGCTATCAGAGGAAAAGATGTGCAGACTGCACTTGCTATCGTGACATACAATCCGAGATATGCTTCTGAGCTGATTGCAAAGCTGCTGAAATCAGCGATCGCAAATGCTGAGAACAACAACGGTATGAATAAGGATAACCTGTTTGTAGAGGAGTGCTATGCGAACAAGGGGCCGACAATGAAGAGAATCAGACCGAGAGCACAGGGCAGAGCTTACAGGATTGAGAAGCGCATGAGCCACATCACCATCGTGCTGAACGAGAAATAAGGAGGACGATCATGGGACAGAAAGTTAATCCACACGGTCTTAGAGTTGGCGTTATCAAGGACTGGGATTCCAAATGGTACGCAGAGGCTGATTTCGCAGATTGCCTGGTTGAGGATCACGAGATCAGAACCTATCTGAAGAAGAGATTATTCAGCGCAGGTGTCTCCAGGATTGAAATCGAGAGAGCATCTGACAGAGTGAAGGTGATCATCCACACCGCGAAGCCGGGCGTTGTGATCGGCAAGGGCGGCGCTGAGATCGAGAAACTGAAGGCGGATCTTCAGAAGAAGATCGACAAGAGACTGATCATAGATATCAAGGAGATCAAGAGACCGGACAGAGACGCTCAGCTTGTCGCAGAGAATATCGCGCAGCAGCTTGAGAACCGTGTTTCCTTCCGCCGCGCGATGAAGTCCACGATGGGCAGGAGCATGAAGGCCGGCGCGCTTGGCATCAAGACCGCCGTCTCCGGACGTCTTGGCGGCGCTGATATCGCACGTTCTGAGTTCTACAGCGAGGGCACGATCCCGCTTCAGACGCTCAGGGCAGACATCGACTATGGATTTGCCGAGGCAGACACTACGTACGGCAAGCTTGGCGTAAAGGTCTGGATCTACAAAGGTGAGGTACTTCCATCTAAAAAAGAAGGGAGCGATAAATAATGTTAATGCCGAAGAGAGTTAAACGTCGCAAGCAGTTCCGCGGTTCCATGAAGGGAAAAGCGCTCCGGGGAAATACGATCACCTACGGTGATTTCGGCCTTATTGCCACAGAGCCGTGCTGGATCAAATCCAACCAGATCGAGGCTGCCCGTATTGCGATGACCCGTTATATCAAGCGTGGCGGTAAAGTCTGGATCAAGATCTTCCCGGATAAACCGGTTACAGCGAAGCCGGCTGAGACCCGTATGGGTTCCGGTAAAGGAACTCTGGAGTACTGGGTGGCGGTTGTAAAACCGGGCCGTGTTATGTTCGAGCTGGCAGGCGTACCAGAAGAGGTGGCCCGCGAGGCGCTGCGTCTTGCCATGCACAAGTTGCCCTGTAAATGCAAAATCGTTTCTCGTGCAGACTTAGAAGGCGGTGATAACAGTGAAAACTAACAGATATATGGAAGAACTGAAAAATAAGACGGCTGTGGAGCTCAACGAAGAATTGGTGGCTGCCAAGAAAGAGCTTTTCAATCTGAGATTCCAGAATGCAACGAACCAGCTCGATAACACAAGCAGGATCAGGGAGGTTCGCAAGAACATCGCGAGAATTCAGACTGTTATCACAGAAAAGGCGAATGCGTAAGTTGCTCTGTAATTGATAGAAAGGAGAAATATCCGTGGAGAGAAATCTTAGAAAGACCCGTACCGGTAAGGTCATCAGCGATAAAATGGATAAGACGATCGTTGTTGCAGTGGAGAATCACGTGAGACATCCGCTCTACAACAAGATTGTAAAGAGAACCTACAAGTTAAAGGCGCATGACGAAAACAACGAGTGCAGCATCGGAGATACAGTGAAGGTTATGGAGACAAGACCGCTGTCAAAGGATAAGAGATGGAGACTTGTCGAGATCGTGGAAAAAGTGAAATAGTATAGGAGGTATATCGGCATGGTACAGCAGGAAACCAGACTGAGAGTTGCTGATAACACCGGCGCAAAAGAGCTTCTGTGCATCCGTGTTATGGGTGGTTCTACAAGAAGATATGCAGGTATTGGCGATATTATCGTTGCTTCTGTCAAAGATGCAACACCAGGCGGTGTTGTTAAAAAGGGCGACGTTGTAAAGGCTGTTGTAGTACGTACAGTGAAGGGTGTCCGCCGGAAAGACGGTTCTTACATCAGATTTGATGAGAATGCAGCAGTCATCATCAAGGATGACCTGAATCCGCGTGGAACCCGTATCTTTGGACCAGTAGCCAGAGAACTTCGTGACAAGAAATTCATGAAGATCGTTTCTTTGGCTCCGGAAGTATTATAAGGAGGGCCAAAAGGATGAATAAGATCAAGACGGGCGACACGGTAGTCGTGATCGCGGGCAAGGATAAAGGCAAGGATGGCAAGGTTCTGGCCGTGAAGAACGGCAAGGTTCTCGTTGAGGGTGTCGGCATGGTTACAAAGCACACCAAACCGTCCGCAACGAATCAGCAGGGCGGCATCGTGAACAAAGAGTCATTTATCGACGCCTCCAACGTGATGTATCTGCATAACGGCAAGGCGACGCGCGTAGGCTTCAGGATGGACGGCGACAAGAAGGTCCGCTTTGCAAAGTCTACCGGCGAAGTGATCAAATAACTGACGAATTGAGAGAGGAGGTCGCACAAGTTGAGCAGACTGAAAGAGATTTACCAGAATGAGATCGTAGACGCTATGATCAAAAAGTTTGGATATAAAAATGTGATGGAAGTGCCGAAGCTTGACAAGGTTGTCGTCAACATGGGCGTCGGTGAGGCGAAGGAGAACGCCAAGGTTCTGGAGTCCGCCATCAAGGATATGGAGACCATCACGGGCCAGAAGGCCGTTGTGACGAAGGCAAAAAATTCCGTGGCTAACTTCAAGATCAGAGAGGGCATGGCGATCGGCTGCAAGACCACACTGCGCGGTGAGAAGATGTACGATTTCGTAGACCGTCTCATCAACCTTGCGCTTCCGCGTGTGCGTGACTTCAGAGGCGTAAACCCGAACGCTTTTGACGGAAGAGGCAATTATGCGCTTGGCATAAAGGAGCAGCTGATCTTCCCGGAGATCGAGTATGACAAGATCGACAAGGTAAGAGGCATGGACGTGATTTTCGTCACGACCGCAAAGACGGACGAGGAAGCGCGCGAGCTGCTGAGACTGTTCAATATGCCTTTTATGAGGCAGTAGATTAGGAGGAAAATTTCATGGCAAAGACGGCAATGAAAATCAAACAGCAGCGCAAGCAGAAATTCTCCACGAGAGAGTACACACGCTGCAGGATCTGCGGACGTCCGCATGCTTATCTCAGAAAATACGGTATCTGCCGTATCTGTTTCCGCGAGCTGGCTTACAAGGGCCAGATCCCGGGTGTGAAAAAGGCCAGCTGGTGAGGGGCATTGAGCATTTGACGAATGCAAGCGGAAGCGCGGCATGAGTCTGGTGCGAAAGCCCACCTGGACACTTGACGAATGACGAGCAGAGCGAGGAAATGAGTCTAGTGACCATGGTGGAGCATTAAAAAACGTTGTGAATAAGTCTGAATTAGGAGGAAACTATCATGACAATGAGTGATCCGATTGCAGATATGCTTACGAGAATCCGTAATGCGAATACTGCAAAGCATGACACAGTAGATGTTCCGGCATCGAAAATGAAACTTGCAATTGCAAATATCCTTCTGGACGAGGGATATATCAAGAAATATGACCTGATCGAGGATGGCGTCGTCAAGACGATCCATATCACGCTGAAGTACGGCGCGGACAAGAATGAGAAGATCATCACCGGCCTCAAGAGAATCTCCAAGCCGGGCCTGCGCGTGTATGCCGGCAAGGATAAGCTCCCGAGAGTGCTCGGCGGACTGGGGATCGCGATCCTCTCCACGAACCAGGGCGTGATCACCGACAAGGAAGCCAGAAAGCTTCAGGTCGGCGGCGAGGTGCTTGCATTCATCTGGTAAGCCGGAGAATGCTTCATAATAATGATCTTCACTGAAAACAGAGAGGGCAGATGATCGCCTTCTCCGAAAATCTAAGTAAGGAGGAACTGGCATGTCACGTATAGGAAGAATGCCGATTGCGATCCCGGCGGGCGTCACCGTTACGATCGCCGAGGGTAACAAGGTTACCGTAAAAGGTCCCAAGGGAACTCTTGAGAGAGTGCTCCCGAAGGAGATGGAAATTAAGATGGAAGACGGTCATGTGACCGTTGCAAGACCGAACGATCTGAAGAGAATGAAATCTCTCCACGGACTTACCAGAACGCTGATCCACAATATGGTCGTGGGTGTCAGTGAGGGCTACACCAAGACTCTGGAAGTAAACGGCGTTGGTTACAGGGCGGCAAAGGCCGGCAAGAGACTGACTCTTTCCCTGGGATACTCCCATCCGGTAGAGATGGACGATCCGGAGGGCATCACGACTACGGTGGACGGCAACAAGATCATCGTGGCCGGTATCAATAAGGAAATGGTCGGCCAGTATGCAGCCGAGATCAGAGAGAAGAGGAAGCCGGAGCCGTATAAGGGCAAGGGCATCAAGTACGCGGATGAGGTTATCAGACGCAAGGTTGGTAAGACCGGTAAAAAATAAATAAGGAGAGTGTGAGAATGGTTAGCAAGGAATCAAGAGCAAAAGTTCGTATGAATAAGCATAGAAGAATTCGTAACCGTTTCAGCGGCACCGCCGAGAGACCGCGTCTTGCTGTTTTCAGAAGCAACAATCACATGTATGCGCAGATTATTGACGATACAGTTGGAAATACGCTGGTTTCCGCAAGCACGCTTCAGAAGGACGTGAAGGCTGAGCTGGAGAAGACGAACAATGTAGACGCTGCCGCGTATCTCGGGACAGTGATCGCGAAGAGGGCGCTGGAGAAGGGCATCACCACGGTTGTCTTTGACAGAGGCGGTTTTATCTACCAGGGCAAGGTTAAAGCACTGGCCGATGCAGCCAGAGAAGCCGGACTGGAATTCTAAGAAGGAGGAAATGACAGATGAGACATGAGATTATTGACCCGAGTCAGTTCGAGCTGACGGACAAGGTCGTGTCGATCAAACGTGTATCCAAGACTGTTAAGGGTGGACGCAACATGCGTTTCACGGCCCTGGTTGTTGTCGGCGACGGTAACGGACATATCGGAGCCGGCCTTGGAAAGGCAACCGAGATTCCGGAGGCGATCCGCAAAGGCAAAGAGGATGCAATGAAAAAGCTGATCTACGTGGCGAGAAACGACAACGCGAGCGTTCCGCACGACTTTATCGGAAAGTTCGGCGGCGCATCCGTACTGCTCAAGAGGGCTCCGGAAGGTACCGGCATCATCGCGGGCGGCCCGGCGCGTAACGTTCTGGAGCTTGCGGGCATCCGCAATATCCGTACAAAGTCCCTGGGTTCCAACAACAAGCAGAACGTTGTTCTTGCGACGCTGGAGGCGCTGAAGCAGATGAAGTCCCCGGAGGAGGTTGCAAGACTCCGCGGTAAATCCATAGAAGAGGTTCTGGGATAGGAGGATAGACCATGGCAGACAAATTAAAGATCACATTAGTAAAATCACCGATTGGCGCTGTCCCGAAGCATCGCGCGACCGTCAGGGCCCTTGGCCTGACCAAGATGCACAAGACAGTGGAGATGCCGGACAATGCCGCGATCAGAGGCATGATCGCACAGGTCTCCTACATGGTGAAAGTGGAAGAAGCATAACAGGATATTCAGAAAAGGAGGTGTCATCATGGATTTATCAAACTTGAGACCGGCTGCAGGCTCTGTGCACAACGATAATTTCAGGAGAGGCCGCGGACACGGTTCAGGAAACGGCAAGACGGCCGGCAAGGGACACAAGGGCCAGAAAGCGCGTTCAGGAGCGCCGAGGATCGGTTTTGAAGGCGGACAGATGCCTTTATACAGACGTCTTCCGAAGAGAGGCTTCAAGAATCCGAACTCCCGCGATATCGTGGCGATCAGCCTTGACAAGCTGGAGGTTTTTGATAACGATACAGAAGTGACGGTAGAGAAGCTGATCGAAAAAGGCATCATCAAGAGGGCCGGGGACGGCGTGAAGGTGCTCGGAAACGGTACTCTGACCAGAAAACTCACCGTGAAAGTAAATGCCTACAGCGAAAGCGCTAAGGCAAAAATCGAAGAGTTAGGTGGAAAAGCAGAGGTGATCTGATATGTTAGAAACGCTGAAGAACGCATTCAGGATTAAAGACATTCGCAAGAAACTGTTCTTTACATTCTGTATGATTATCGTGATCCGGCTGGGATCACAGCTTCCGGTTCCGGGAGTAAACAGAGAGTATTTTTCCCAGTGGTTTGCCCAGCAGTCAAACGATGCGTTTAACTTCTTCTCTGCATTTACCGGCGGCTCTTTTGAGCGGATGTCGATTTTTGCGCTGAGCATTACCCCGTACATCACTTCGTCCATTATCATGCAGCTCATGACCATCGCCATCCCGGCGCTGGAGGAGATGCACAGGGACGGTGAGGACGGACGAAAGAAAATTGCTTCTATTACCCGTTATGTGACGGTAGGTCTTGCACTGCTTGAAAGTATTGCGATGACAATCGGTTTTGGTAACTCCGGAATGATCCCGGATATGAATTTCCTGAAGGGCTTCACCGTAGTCGCCGCGCTCACGGCAGGAAGTGCGTTCCTGATGTGGATTGGTGAGAGGATCACTGAAAACGGTGTCGGAAACGGTATCTCCATCGTCCTGATGGTCAATATCCTTTCCAGCATCCCGTCCGACATCACCGGACTGTTTGAGATGTTCGTCAGGGGCAAGACTCTGGCGAAGGGCGGATTTGCAGCGCTGATCATCATCGCTGTCATTCTCGTCACCATCGTGCTTGTCATCGTTCTGGACGGTGCACAGAGGAGGATTCCCGTGCAGTACGCAAAGAAGATGCAGGGCCGCAAGATGTACGGCGGGCAGTCAACCTTCATTCCGCTGAAGGTAAACACGGCGGGCGTTATCCCCGTGATCTTTGCCTCTTCGCTGATGTCGATCCCGCAGATCATCATGTCCTTTGCGGGAAAGAGCGCGGGGACCGGAGTCGGCGGGACCATCCTCGGGATGCTGAGCCAGAACAACTGGTTCAACCTCAGCCACCCGGTATATTCCGTGGGACTGATCCTGTATATTGCGCTGATCATCTTCTTCGCATACTTCTACACCTCGATCACCTTCAACCCGATTGAGGTGGCGGACAACATGAAGAAGCAGGGCGGCTTCATCCCCGGCATCCGTCCGGGCAAGCCGACCACGGATTACCTGAACAAGGTGCTCGGATACATCGTATTCCTGGGCGCCGCTGGTCTGATCATCGTGGTTCTCGTCCCGATATTCTTCAACGGTATGTTTGGTGCGAGCGTATCCTTCGGCGGTACCTCGATCATCATTATCGTCGGCGTAATCCTCGAGACATTAAAACAGATCGAATCCCAGATGCTGGTACGCAATTACAAAGGATTCCTGACAGATTAAACATGAAGTGTACTTTGCTTCTGTCACAGAGGACGGCTGTACGGCCGTTCCCTGTGCGGCGGGAGCAGGTACACTATACTTCGTTATAAGGTGGTGCAGATTTATGAAGATAGTTATGCTTGGAGCGCCTGGAGCAGGAAAAGGAACACAGGCCAAAATGATCGCGTCTAAATATCAGATCCCGCATATTTCAACGGGGGATATCTTCCGCGCGAACATAAAGAACGGTACGGAGCTTGGAAAGAAGGCAAAGGAATACATGGACCAGGGACTGCTGGTTCCGGATGAGCTGACGGTGGATCTCGTGATCGACCGGCTCGGCCAGGACGACTGCCGCAGCGGCTACATCCTGGACGGTTTCCCGAGGACGATCCCGCAGGCGGAGGCGCTGGATGCGGCTCTCGCAAAGCGCGGGGAGAAGATGGACTACGCTGTCAATGTGGACGTCCCGGACGAGAACATCGTCGCGAGAATGTCCGGCAGGAGAGCCTGTACCGGATGCGGAGCTACGTACCACCTGGTGCACAATCCGTCGAAAAAGGGCGATTTCTGTGAGGTCTGCGGTGAGAAGCTGATCCTCCGCGATGACGATAAGCCTGAGACGGTGCAGAAGAGGCTGACGGTGTATCACGACCAGACGCAGCCGCTGATTGATTATTATACCGGTCAGGGGATCCTGAAGACGGTCGACGGCACGCAGGCCATGGACGACGTATTTGCGGCGATCACAGAGATCCTGGAGGCGTAGCTGGAATGTCGGTGACAATTAAATCAAGGCACGAGATCGAACTGATGAGAGAGGCGGGACGCCTTCTGGAGATCGTTCACGGGGAGCTGGCGCAGGCGATCCGGCCGGGAATCTCCACATACGAGCTGGATAAGCTGGGAGAGAAGATCATCCGCGGATTTGGCTGCACCCCGAATTTCCTGAATTACAACGGATTTCCGGCCTCTTTCTGTATCTCTGTAAACGACGAGGTCGTACATGGGATCCCGCACAGGGAAAGGATCCTGCAGGAGGGCGACATAGTGAGCATCGACGCGGGCCTGATCTACAAGGGAATGCACTCGGACGCCGCGCGGACATACGGGGTCGGACAGATCACGCCCGAGGCACAAAAGCTGATCGACGTGACGAGGGAGTGCTTTTTCCGCGGGATCGAGTTCGCGAGGGCAGGGCACCGGCTCCATGAGATCTCAAATGCGATCGGTGACTATGCGGAGTCCTTCGGATACGGCGTCGTGCGCGACCTGGTCGGCCACGGGATCGGCCATGCGCTCCACGAGGATCCGCAGATCCCGAACTTCCGCCAGAGAAGCCGCGGCATCCGCCTGGTGCCGGGCATGACGCTGGCCGTCGAGCCGATGATCAATGCCGGGCGTGCGGACGTGGAGTGGCTGGACGACGACTGGACTGTGGTGACGGAGGACGGAAGCCTCTCTGCGCACTATGAGAATACGATCCTGATCACGGACGGGGCGCCTGAGATCCTGACGCTGAGCGGGGGCTGAGCCGCAGCCGGGGAGGATCTGCCGCAGGCAGCCAAGCGTCCGGCCCGAAAGCCGGGCCGCGGCTGAGAAAGGATCTGCTGCAGGCAGCCAGGCGTCCGGCGCAAAAGCGGGCCGCGGCCGGGAAGGGTCTGCCGCAGGATTGTGAAATCAGGATTCAGGAGGCCGATATGAAGGAATGGACATCCACATTGCTGGCTGTCTCGCTGGCCGGACGTGATAAAGGCTCTCTGTATGTGGTGCTTGACAGCGACGAGACCTGGGTCTGGCTGACGGACGGAAAGCGCAGACGTCTGGAGAACCCCAAGCGCAAGAAGTGGAAGCATGTGCAGGTCATCCGGCATCTGCCGGAGGAACTCCTCGCGCAGATGCGCTCCTTTACGCTGGACGCCCATGTGAGGAAGATCCTTGCAGAATACCGGAAGGATCCGCAGACAGCGGGGGAATGACGCCCGGGACACTTTTAGAATGAGATAACAGGAGGTATGTATGTCGAAAGCAGATGTCATTGAGGTAGAAGGTAAGGTACTTGAGAAGCTGCCGAACGCGATGTTCCGCGTTGAGCTGGAGAACAAGCATGTTGTGCTCGCGCACATCAGCGGGAAGCTGCGCATGAACTTTATCCGTATACTTCCGGGTGACAAGGTGACGATCGAGCTGTCCCCATATGATCTGACGAAGGGCCGGATCATCTGGAGGGACAAATAAGGGTATCTGAAAATGCGGCTGCGGCCCTCCCGGGACCGCCGCAGGATCAGCCTGGACCAGGCGCAGGATCAGGTACAAAATATGGCAGAAAATGCTTGCAATTCCCAGAAAAAAATGATAAACTATTATCCGTGACGCTTGTGGATAGGTTCTTTGCGTCTGTTTTTGTGTGTTGAAACGGATTTCCGCAGGATACGCACGGACAGATGGAGAGAAACGCGTCAAAATGTCACAAACTGGTGAAAGGAGGTTTGACCATGAAGGTTAGATCATCAGTAAAGCCGATCTGTGAGAAGTGTAAGGTGATCAAGAGAAAAGGAAGCATCCGGATTATCTGTGAGAACCCGAAGCATAAGCAGAGACAGGGCTGAGCAGGTCAGCGGGACGCCGTGATAGAGCGGCTTGAAAAGACGGCGGCAGTGCCGCGGTCACAGACAATATAACGATGGAATAAACAGGAGCCTGATGTGCGCCGGGCTGTCGGTGCGCAGCAGGTGGTCGACTTTCATATAGATCGTCCGGATTTTATTTCGTTGCGATATTGCTTTTAATACTGTTCCAGGATTTTGTACTTCCGGTACCGTGCAGTCCACATTTCTGTGTGCAACCGCTGAACACAGGAAAAGCATGCCCCGCAAGGGTGCGGCAGACGCCGCAGGCCCATAGCTTAATGGAACAGAAAGGCCGTCGTGCGACGGCTGGACAGCTATGCCTGTCCCAATTAAAATCAATAAGGCAGACGCCGGAGCAGGTCATCGGGAAGCTCCCGGGCGGATGTCAATAGGAAGATGGAGGAAAATTACATGGCTCGTATTGCTGGTGTAGACTTACCAAGAGAAAAACGTGTAGAGATCGGTTTGACCTATATCTACGGTATCGGTAGAACAAGCTCAAACAAGATTCTGGCAGCAGCGAATGTAAATCCTGACACGCGCGTCAGAGATTTGACCGATGAAGAAGTCGCGAAGATCCGCGACATCATCGACGAAAATTACATGGTGGAAGGTGATCTCAGAAGAGATACTGCGCTCAACATCAAGAGACTGCAGGAGATTGGCTGCTACAGAGGCATCCGCCACAGAAGAGGCCTTCCGGTTCGCGGCCAGAACACGAAGAACAATGCCAGAACGCGCAAGGGTCCGAAGAGAACCGTTGCAAACAAGAAGAAATAACTCAGATACCTGTGAACAAATTTTGAGGAAAGTAGGTTAGTTTAGATTATGGCTAAAAAAGTTACGAAGAAAGTGACAAAAAAGCGCGTTAAGAAGAACGTTGAACGCGGACAGGCACATATCCAGGCATCCTTCAACAACACGATCGTTACTCTGACGGATGCGCAGGGAAACGCCTTATCATGGGCGAGTGCCGGTGGTCTTGGATTTAGAGGTTCAAGGAAATCTACTCCGTATGCGGCCCAGATGGCTGCAGAGACTGCTACAAAGGCAGCACTGGTACATGGTTTGAAGACGGTTGATGTATTTGTCAAGGGACCTGGTTCGGGAAGAGAGGCGGCGATCCGTGCGCTCTCCGCAAATGGTCTTGATGTAGTCAGTATCCGCGACGTGACTGCGGTTCCGCACAATGGATGCCGTCCGCCGAAACGCAGAAGAGTCTAATCAGGGAGGTCATAGAAAATGGCAGTAAACAGAGTTCCTGTTCTTAAAAGATGCAGATCACTTGGTCTTGATCCGGTGTATCTGGGAATAGACAAAAAATCCAAAAGAGAGCTGAAGCGCGCAAACCGCAAGGTAAGTGAGTACGGCCTGCAGCTGCGCGAGAAGCAGAAAGCAAAATTCATCTACGGCGTTCTGGAGAAGCCGTTCCGCAACTACTATAAGAAGGCCGACAGAATGCAGGGCCAGACCGGTACGAACCTGATGATCCTGCTGGAGACACGTCTGGACAACGTCGTGTTCCGTCTGGGCTTTGCGAGAACCAGAAAAGAAGCAAGACAGATTGTCGATCACAAGCACATCCTTGTGAACGGCAGGACGATCAACATTCCGTCCTACCTGGTTAAGGCGGGCGACACGATCGAGATCAAGGAAAAATGCAAGGGTTCCCAGAGATACAAGGATATCCTTGAGGCGACTGGCGGACGTCTTGTGCCTGAGTGGCTTGAGGCGGATGCAGAGGCCCTGAAGGGAACAGTGAAGGAGCTTCCGACCAGAGAGGCGATCGACGTTCCGGTCAACGAAGTGCTTATCGTCGAGTTGTATTCTAAGTAAACCTCCGTGCCGCGCGTCGGCACAGGCCTGAAGAGGATCACAACCCGGCGGAATGCTCTCTTAGGCAGCACACAGGCTGTACACCAGTAAGGAGGAGCTAAATAGTGTTCGATTTCAACAAACCCAAAATTGAAATTGCTGAAATGTCGGAAGATAAAAAGTTTGGACGATTTGTAGTTGAACCGCTCGAGAGAGGCTATGGCACGACCCTTGGAAACTCCCTGAGAAGAATCATGCTTTCTTCTCTCCCGGGAGCGGCTGTCAGCCAGGTCAAAATCGAGGGTGTACTGCATGAATTCAGCTCTATTCCTGGCGTTAAGGAAGACGTAACAGAGATCATTATGAACCTCAAATCGCTGGCCATCAGAAATTCCAGCGAGACGAACGAAGCGAAGACAGCGTATATTGAGTTTGAAGGCGAAGGTGTGGTGACCGCAGCCGACATTCAGGTGGACCAGGACATTGAGATCATGAACCCGGAGCAGGTGATCGCGACGCTGAACGGCGGCACGGACAGCAAGCTCTACATGGAGCTCACGATCACGAAGGGCCGCGGCTATGTCAGCGCGGAGAAGGGCAAGGCCGAGGATATGCCGATCGGCATGATCGCGGTGGATGCGATCTACACACCCGTGGAGCGCGTGAACCTCACGGTTGAGAACACGCGTGTGGGCCAGATCACCGACTATGACAAGCTGACGCTGGATGTATACACAAATGCGACTATGGGGCCGGATGAGGCTGTCAGCCTCGCGGCGAAGGTGCTGAGCGCGCACCTGGGACTTTTCATCGATCTCTCTGAGAATGCAAAATCCGCAGAGGTCATGATCGAGAAGGAGGACAACGAGAAGGAGAAGGTTCTCGAGATGAATATCGATGAGCTGGAGCTCTCCGTGCGCTCCTTCAACTGCCTGAAGCGCGCCGGCATCAACACGGTGGAGGAGCTCTGCAACAGGACTTCTGAGGATATGATGAAGGTCCGCAATCTCGGACGGAAATCCCTGGAAGAGGTGCTCAGCAAGCTCAAGGAGCTCGGCCTGTCCCTGAATCCGAGCGACGAATAATAACACGAAGGACTAGAAAAGCGCACATTCAGTAAGCCCGAAGAGCGTGTATGTGTGTTCCGGAATGGAGGAAAATTTAAAATGGCAGGTTATAGGAAACTCAGCAGACCGGCAGACCAGAGAAAGGCTCTGCTCAGAAACCAGGTGACGGCCCTGATCTACAGAGGCAAGATCGTCACCACAGAGGCAAAGGCAAAGGAAGTGCGCAGGATCGCCGAGGGGCTTATCGCCATGGCGGTGAGAGAGCGCGATAACTACGAGACTGTCACCGTTACCGCAAAGGTTGCCCGCAAGGACAAGGACGGCAAGAGAGTCAAAGAGGTTGTAGACGGAAAGAAGGTTACCGTGTACGACGAGGTTCAGAAGGAGATTAAAAAGGACAAACCGAGCAGGCTGCATGCGCGCCGTCAGATGCTGAAGGTGCTGTATCCGGTGAAAGAGGTTCCGGCTGAGGCTGCAGGGAGAAAGAAAAATACCAAGGAGATCGACCTTCCGGCAAAGCTGTTTGACGAGATTGCCCCGAAGTATGCAAACCGCAACGGCGGCTACACCCGTATTGTAAAGCTTGGCCAGCGCAGAGGCGATGGCGCTCCGGAAGTAGTTCTGGAGCTGGTATAAGAAAAAATGATGGTCAGAAGGCCGCCGCGGCAAACTTCGGATGACAGAAGGCTGCGGCGGCCTTTTGAAAAACTGTTCCAAAGGGCTGCCGCAAAAATATATGAGGAGAGTTTTGCGGCGGCTCATTATAAATATCAATTTACATATAATTGTCAGATGGGAGGGCGGTACATATGAAGAAACTGGTTGTTACAGACAAAACTGCATGTAAGGCATGCCTGAGCTGCGTGATCGCGTGTTCGGAGGCATTCTACAAGGAGTTTGATCCGGCGAAATCCTGCATTCAGATCGTGACTAAGACGGGGATGGACGCCGTGGTGAAGACCTGCATTCAGTGCGGGAAATGTGCGCGCAACTGCGAGGCCGGTGCGATCAAACAGAACGCGAAGGGTGTTTACATGGTGGACAAGAAGCTCTGCACGGGCTGCGGAAAGTGCGCGGAGGTCTGTCCGATGGGCGTGATGGTGAAGGCCGAGACGTCTCCGACAGCGTCCAAGTGCATCGCCTGCGGGATCTGCGCAAAGGCCTGCCCGATGGGCATTCTCGAGGTACAGGAAAAATAAGAGACTTTTCTGTGTCCGGCAGCCTGTGTACATGGCCGGAGATGCCAGGCTGGGAATATGGCCGGACGTGGCAGACCAGAGGCGCGGCGGATACGGCAGCCGCGGGAGCGTGGACGGAGATGACAGCCTGATGATGCTGGGGATGCGGCCGGATACGGCAGCCGTGGGAGTGTGCCCGGAGATGACAGCTCAGGGATGCTGGGAATATAGCCGGACGTGGCAGACCGGAGGCGCGGCGGATACGGGCTGCTGACGTATTTCGGGCGGATTGGAGTATTATATGGAATATACGATCAGAAATGAACGGCTGACCGTTCGGACCAGCGATCTGGGGGCGGAGCTGCAGTCGGTCATGGGCGCGGATGGCACAGAGTATCTGTGGCAGGGGAATCCTGAATTCTGGAGCGACCGCGCACCGAATATCTTTCCCTATGTGGCGCGTATGACGGATGGACAGTGCACAGTGAACGGCAGGCCCTGTCGGATGAAGATCCACGGATTTGTCATGTACAGCACGCTGCGGGCCGAGGAGCAGACAGAGAGCCGTGTGGTGTTCCGTCTGGACAGCGATGAAGAGACCGGGATGCAGTACCCGTTTCCGTTTACCTACCGGGTCGAATATGCGCTGCGCGAGAGCACGCTTGCGGTCAATTATTCTGTAGAGAACCGCGGAGCAGAGCGGATGTTTTTCGGGATCGGCGGACATCCGGGCTTCAATGTCCCTTTGGAGCAGGGGCTTTCCTTTGAAGATTACTGCCTGGAATTTGCGCAGGAAAGCCATCCGTACCGGGTCATATTCACGGATGACTGTTTTGTCACGGGCAGGGAGGAGCCTTATCCGCTTCAGGACAGCAGGAGGATCCCGCTGAGCCACGATCTTTTCGACCGCGATGCGATCGTGCTGAGGCATGCGGCGCGCGAGGTGCGCCTGGCAAGCGGGAAGGGGACGCACGGCGTCACGGTGTCTTTCCCGGATTTTCCGTATATCGGTTTCTGGCATAAGCCGCATTCGGAGGCCCCTTATGTCTGCATCGAGCCGTGGAGTTCGCTCCCGTCGCGCGACGGCATCGTGGAGGAGCTTTCGCAGCAGTCGGATCTGATCGGGCTGGACGCCGGACAGACGTACCGCAGCCGCTGGCAGATTCGGATCGAGCAGCCGTAAAATCAGGATCGGCGCAGTGCCGGGGCAGGACCAGAGCAGGATTGGCGCGTGGCTGATCTCAGGCTACCGGCGCTCGCCGACGCGTGCCGGGATCAGGCGAAAACGCGGATCAGGACATACGGACGAAAAATACAGACGGAAGCATAAAAGCATAAGAAAGGCTGAGCAGACGGACATAATTTCCTGACTGCTCAGCCATTTTTCAATCTCTGATCAGGATTTTTTCGGTTCCGGATAATCTATTCCGAAGGTGTCAACGGTCATGGAGGCGATCTTCTGCTCCTGGAGAGGACGATCCTGATAGTCCGTAGCCGTCCCGGCGATCTGGTTGACGACGTCCATGCCATCGATCACCTTGCCGAAGGCGGCGTATGCGCCGTCAAGGTGCGGAGCGGCCTTGTGCATGATGAAGAACTGGCTGCCCGCGGAGTCCGGATGCATCGCGCGCGCCATGGAGAGCACACCGGGCGTGTGCCTCAGGTCATTTTTGAAACCGTTCTGGGCAAACTCGCCGGGGATCGTGTAGCCGGGACCTCCCATGCCGGTTCCGTTCGGGCATCCGCCCTGGATCATGAAGCCCTCGATGACCCTGTGAAAGATCAGACCATTGTAAAAGCCTTTTTTGATGAGACTGATGAAATTGCTGACGGAATTTGGTGCGGTCTCCGGATAAAGCTCGGCTTTGATCACGCCGCCGTTTTCCATTGTAATTGTAACGATCGGATTCTGTGCCATTTTTAATTCCTTTCTTTCCTTGTATTTTATTTTGTATTATAATCGTTTCACGGCAATATGACAAGCAGAATTGAAAGAACGGAAAGAGGACGGAAAGAGGATAGAGATTGAAACTGAAATATGTGATCATGGCGCTGCAGCCGGAATGGGACGGGCAGGCCGGCAGACTGGAGGGGCGCCTTGGCCAGGCCGGGATCCGCTGCACGAGGACGATGCCTTCTGTATGCCCCGGCGCAATGGACGTGCAGGAGCGGCAGGACGGACTGCCGGGAGATCACGGGAGCATGGCGGACGCTGAGAATGCTCTTGTCATCACGGACGACCGAGCGCTCGCGGCCGGACTTGCGTCCGGCGGCGTTGTCTGTGTGGGCTGCAGCGGTCAGGATGATTCCTTTTTTGACGGAGCAGAGCTGGTGACGGATGATCTGGATGGCCTGAATGCAGAGCTGCTGGAGGAATGTTTTCTTCGCGCGCACGGCATGCCGGTTACGATTGCCCGGACGCCCCGTCTGGTCATCCGCGAGATCGCTGCGCCTGATTTTGACGGACTGTACCGGATCAGCCGGCAGGAGGGAATGCAGCACGCGCTGTGCGGGGCAGGATCCGCCGGAGCCGGCCTGGATGGGGACTGCTTTGCACCGGAACGCCTTGGCCCGTACATCAGGACCGCTTACCGGCTGTTCGGGTACGGACTGTGGAGCGTGTACCTGAAGGACGGAACCCTGATCGGCTGCTGCGGCCTGTCAGAGTGCGATGGAGAATCCGTGATGCCTGTCACGGAGAAAGAGGATGGACATGAGACCGCAGAGAACCGGCGGCAGGAAAACTGTCTGGAACTGCAGTACATGCTCGCACAGGAATATCAGGGGAAAGGATATGCGCAGGAGATGTGCCGCGCGGCCCTGCGCTATGCGGCAGACCGGACGCCCTGGCGCGAGGTGTGGCTCCGTATTCATCCGGGCAATACGGCTTCCCGGCGGTTGGCAATGCGGCTCGGCTTTTCAGACCGCGGCCGGACAGCGGAGGGACTTTGCTGCATGGTGCTCGCACTGCAGGGGACAGACCGCGGAGACGGACAGATGTGAAGAAACTCTGAAGAGGACAGCCGAGAATAATTTCGCAGAAAAAGTTAGTGTAAAATTATAGTAGGCAAGGTAAAAGAAAGAGGCCGAAGCCTCTTCCCAATCACACAGTTTTTCTTTATG
>CANRBX010000023.1 GCA_947628955.1 uncultured Lachnospiraceae bacterium
ATAAAGAAAAACTGTGTGGTTGGGAAGAGGCTTTGGCCTCTTCCTTTTATCTTGCCCACTATAATTTTACACTAACCTTCCGAAATTATTGACGTTTTACTTCCGAAAATATTGAAACATTACTTCCGAAAATATTATTGTTTTACTTCCGAGATTGTAGCAGTCAGGAAAAACAATTAAAAAGGGCAGCCAGCAAAACGGCGGAATGATTGAATTCTGCGGATTTTCAGGTATAATATGGGTGATGATTGTGGAAGTGCGCAGCACGGAAAATCGATGAAAGACTCATTTGCCGGGCAACTCATAATTATGGATACGAAGATGAAATGGAATATCCGAATTTATTTGAGGAAGATAAGGAGGACAGAAGATGGGCAGACAGAACTGGAAGGCGGGCAATATGCTGTACCCGCTCCCGGCGGTCATGGTGAGCTGCCAGAGACCGGGGGAAAAGCCGAATATTATCACCCTCGCGTGGACGGGGACGGTGTGCAGCTCGCCTGCGATGGTCTCGATCTCGGTGAAGCCGGAGCGGTATTCGTACGATATCATCCGGGAGACCGGAGGATTTGTGATCAATCTCACGACGGAAAAGCTGGCGCGCGCCACGGACTGGTGCGGCGTGCGTTCAGGCAGGGATTTTGATAAATTTAAGGAGATGCATCTGACGCCGGGGAAATCCGTGCACATCTCGGCCCCGCTGATCGTGGAAAGTCCGGTAAATCTGGAGTGCCGGACCACGCAGATACTGGAGCTCGGCTCCCACCACATGTTTGTCGCGGAGGTGCTGGGCGTGGATGTCGACGACTGCTATCTGGATGAAAACGGAAAATTCCGGCTGAATCAGGCCGGCCCTCTGGTATACTCGCACGGGGAATATTATGGGCTGGGCAGGAGGCTCGGGTCGTTTGGGTACACGGTGAAAAAGAAGTAGAAGGCATCTGGCAGAGCCATTTTCTGTTATCAAAAGTGAAGGGATTCTGAAGGAAAAATTAATTTTCCTTTACAAATTTTGAGAATGTGATATACTTGTAATGATTTTCCTCCGGGAACCGTGCGCGGATTTTGCGGCCGGGCCGTCTTCCGGAAGGAAAAGAGGGGGAGAGTATAAATATCGCAGAGGTGCCATATGGAACAGTATATTATCAGGGGCGGCAATCCACTTGTGGGAGAAGTGGAGATCAGCGGAGCCAAAAATGCAGCGCTGGGGATACTTGCCGCCGCGATCATGACAGATGATACCGTGCGCATCGAAAACATGCCTGATGTAAGGGATACAAATGTTCTTCTGGAAGCGATGGAAAGCATAGGCGTCCAGGTGAACCGCATCGACCGGCATACGGTCGAGACGGACAGCGCACATATCGGAGAAGTCAGCGTAGATTACGAATATATCAAGAAAATAAGAGCTTCTTATTACCTGATCGGCGCATTGCTTGGCAAGTATAAAATGGCGGAGGTGCCGCTTCCGGGCGGATGCAACATCGGCAGCAGGCCGATCGACCTGCATCTGAAGGGGTTCCGGGCGCTCGGGGCGAATGTCACGATCCGCAATGGGTTTATCGTTGCGAAAGCCGAGCATCTGCATGGCAGCCACATTTATCTGGACACCGTGTCGGTCGGCGCGACGATCAACATCATGATGGCGGCGTCGATGGCGGACGGCTACACGATCATTGAAAACTGCGCGCGCGAGCCGCACGTGGTTGACGTGGCGAACTTTCTGAACAGCATGGGCGCGAATATCAGGGGCGCGGGGACGGATGTGATCCGCATCCGCGGCGTGCAGAAGCTTCACCGGACCGAGTATTCGATCATTCCGGATCAGATCGAGGCGGGAACCTTTATGTTTGCCGCCGCGGCCACCATGGGCGACATCATGGTGAAGAACGTGATCCCGAAGCATCTGGAGGCGACGTCGGCCAAGCTGGCGGAGATCGGCTGCGAGGTGGAGGAATTTGACAGCGCGGTGCGTGTGGTGGCCTCGAAGCGGCTGAAATGTACAAATGTCAAAACGCTTCCCTACCCCGGGTATCCGACGGATCTGCAGCCGCAGATCGCCGTGACGCTCGCGCTCGCGAAGGGCACCAGCATCGTGACGGAGAGTATCTTTGAGAATCGTTTCAAATATATGGATGAGCTTGCGCGCATGGGCGCGACCGTCCGCGTAGAAGGGAATACGGCCATCATCTCGGGTGTGGAAAAGCTTTCAGGAGCGCGCATCTGCGCGCCGGATCTGAGGGCGGGCGCGGCCCTTGTGATCGCTGCGCTTGCGGCGGAGGGAGTCACGACCGTCGACGACATCAAATATATCCAGCGCGGATACGAGCGGTTCAGCGAGAAGCTCCGCAGCCTGGGCGCCGAGATCGAGAAGGTTCACAGTGACAAAGAAGCCAGAAAATTCCGTCTGAGGATTGGCTGATCAGAGAATGCGAAGACTGCCGCAAAAGCTGTCTGTCCGGGAGCGGATGAGGCTTTGCGGCAGTTGTCATGTAACTTTGCAGAACCGGACGCCCTGCAGGGATCTGTGCAGTGCCGGGCTGACACGGCAGATTCCCCGCAGGGCCGTGCTGCATATATCATTTCAGGAGGAGAGAAAAAAATGATCAAATTGTATGACAACGGGGTCTACCTGATCCATGGGACCGAGATCGTCGAGGACGGTCCGGACGCAAGGGCGGCGCTTGCGCAGAAGGCCGGCCCGGATGCACCCTCGAAGGAAGAGGCGGCGAAGCAGACGATCGCCTATTCGATCCTGGAGGCGCACAACACTTCGGGAAATATGGACAAGCTGCGCATCAAGTTTGACAAACTGACCTCGCACGACATCACGTTCGTCGGGATCATCCAGACGGCGCGCGCCTCGGGGCTGGAGAAGTTTCCGGTGCCGTACGTGCTGACGAACTGCCATAATTCGCTGTGCGCTGTCGGCGGGACCATCAATGAGGATGACCACATGTTCGGCCTGACCTGCGCGAAGAAGTACGGCGGCGTCTATGTTCCGCCTCATCAGGCGGTCATCCACCAGTTTGCGCGCGAGATGCTTGCGTGCGGCGGCGGCATGATCCTCGGCTCGGATTCCCACACGCGCTACGGCGCGCTAGGCACGATGGCCATGGGAGAGGGCGGTCCGGAGCTCGTGAAGCAGCTGCTCGGGCAGACATACGACATCAACATGCCGGGCGTGATCGGCATTTACCTGACCGGGAAGCCGGCGGCTGGCGTAGGCCCGCAGGACGTGGCGCTCGCAATCATCGGCGCGGTCTTCGGCAACGGCTATGTGAACAACAAGGTGATGGAGTTCGTCGGGCCGGGTGTGGAAAATCTGAGCGCAGACTTCCGCATCGGCATTGACGTTATGACGACCGAGACGACGTGCCTGTCCTCCATCTGGAAGACGGACGGCAGGATTAAAGAATTTTATGAGATCCACGGCAGAAGCGGCGATTACAGGGAGCTGAATCCGGGCGCCGTGGCTTACTATGACGGCATGGTCTGCGTGGATCTTGACGAGATCCGCCCGATGATCGCGATGCCGTTCCACCCGAGCAATACGTACACGATCGAAGAGCTGAACGCAAACCTGATGGACATCCTGGACGATGTGGAGAAGCGGGCGAAGGTCAGCCTGGACGGCGCGGTCGATTTCACGCTGAAGAACAAGGTGCGCGGCGGACGGCTGTACGTAGACCAGGGGATCATCGCCGGCTGTGCGGGAGGCGGATTTGAGAATATCTGCGACGCGGCGGATATCCTGAAGGGAAAATTCATCGGCTCCGACGAGTTTACGCTGAGCGTCTATCCGGCGAGCACGCCGATCTATATGGAGCTTGCGAAGAACGGCAGGCTTGCCAGCCTGATCCGGAGCGGCGCAATCGTGAAGACCGCGTTCTGCGGGCCGTGCTTCGGCGCGGGCGATACGCCTGCGAATAATGCGTTCAGCATCCGCCACTCGACGCGGAACTTCCCGAACCGCGAGGGTTCGAAGCTGCAGAGCGGCCAGATCGCTTCCGTGGCGCTGATGGATGCGCGCTCGATCGCGGCCACCGCGGCAAACAAGGGCTATCTGACCGCGGCCACGGATATTGATGCGGATTACGGCAGGCCGAAATATTTCTTTGACGGCAGCATCTACGCGAACCGCGTCTTCGACAGTAAGGGGATCGCGGATCCGTCCGTCGAGATCCAGTTCGGCCCGAATATCAAGGACTGGCCGGCGATGGCCGAGCTCCCGGAAAATCTGGTGCTGAAGGTTGTCTCCGAGATCCACGATCCGGTGACGACGACCGATGAGCTGATCCCGTCCGGAGAGACGTCCTCGTACCGCTCGAACCCGCTGGGGCTGGCGGAGTTCACGCTGTCCAGAAAGGATCCGGCGTACGTGGGGCTGGCGAAGGAAGTACAGAAGGCGGAGAAGGCGCGCGAGGCGGGCGAGTGCATCGGAGAGGCGCTCCCGGAGATCTGCGGCGTGATGAAGGCGATCAAGTCGGTGCCGGAGTTCGCGGGCACCTGCAAAAAGAATACCGGATTCGGCAGCACGATCTTCGCGGTGAAGCCGGGCGACGGCTCCGCGAGAGAGCAGGCGGCCTCCTGCCAGAAGGTGCTCGGAGGCTGGGCGAATATCGCGAACAGCTACGCGACGAAGCGCTACCGCTCGAACCTGATCAACTGGGGCATGCTCCCGTTCCTGATCGACGAGGGAGAGCTGCCGTTTCAGAATAAAGATTACCTGTTTATTCCGGGCATCCGCACGGCGGTGCAGAACGGGGCGTCCGAGGTTCCGGCTTATGCGGTGAAGGACGGGACGCTGAAGCCGTTCACGCTGCGGCTCGGCGAGATGACGGAAGACGAGCGCCAGATCATCCTGGACGGCTGCCTGATCAACTACAACCGTATAAAGTGATCACATCCGCAGGCCGGGGAAGTAAGACAGAAAATTCGAAGGGCCGTTCTGAAAAGCAATTTCGTCATGAGGCGTCTTTCGCACATATGACAGTTAAGAACCGGGAGAAAAGAATCTTAGGAAGAAAGACATAGCTTACAGGAAGAACGGCCGGATCACGGTGAGGAACAGCGAGAGGGCGACATTTACGAGCAGGCCGGACACGATGGGCCGGATGAAGCGGCGGATCGTCCGGAAGATCCTGAGGTTTTCGAATTTCTGGTGAACCGCCCACACGGCGATGTAGATCGAGCCGGAGGCCGCCACGCTGCAGGAGAAGCCGCAGAGGGCCATCAGGACGCCTTCTGCCGCAGAGCCGTGCAGTCCGCGTCCCAGGCAGTAGCCGACCCCGGTCAGAACCTTGCAGAGAATGGAGCCGGGAAGCGCGTTCGCGACGGTGACGATGTTTCCGAAGAAGTCTGCGTGGCTGACCATGCCGCTCTCGACAAAAAGCCCCTGCGCGACGGAGAGATAGGCGTCGCCCCCGCCAAAAGACATGACAGAGGAGAGAAATCCCATTCCGATAAAGGAAAAGGTCTCTCTGGTCAGCAGGATGGCGGGAAATGACAGGATCAGCACAAACAGAAACCAGAGGAGGATGGACCGGAGAAGCTCTTTTCCGGGAAATCCTCCTTTTTCCTGCCGCTTCGCAGAGCGCGCCCGGCGCGGGAGAAATTGTTCTTTCTGATGCTTTTGCAGGCCGCGGCGCGGCGCAGGCCTCTCAGGATCGAGAGAGCGAGAAACGGCCGCGGCTGCGCCTGAGCCGCTTTGCGTGCCGTGCTCGGGCGTATCTGCGCTGTCTCCGGCCTCCCGCACAGACCGGAAGAGCCCGGACAGTGCCAGCGCGGCCATGAGCAGGGCCAGCGGCAGCGCGAGTTTTTGGGAGAGAAGATGCGCTTTGCCGACGCTGAGAAAATACGCCAGGGAGACGGCGAGTGCGGGGAGCGTCCGCTTTTTTTCGTGGAGCTGCCCTTTTGTAAACAGGATCACGAAAAACGCGGCCGCGAGTATCTGCACGGATGAGACGCCGAAGACCGGCGTCCGTGAGATCCCAAGAAGCTGGTTTACGTTATTTTCTGCGCAGAGAAGGAAAACAGCCAGGATGACAGAGAGACAGATTTTTCTTTCCCTCTGCCCGGCGGACTGCTTCAGCGTGCCGAGGACGTAGCGCGCGAGCAGAAAAATGATCAGCCCGGAGACCAGGACGGCCGCGAGGCTGATAAAGCTTTTCAGAGCCCCGCCGATCCCGGAAAAGAGCACGAGCAGGATCAGTGTGAAGAGCGCGCCGGGCAGGGCCATGGAGACGGCTGAGAGGATCATCCCGGCATTTCCGGCGGTCTCGCGGCCGATCCCTGCGGCGATCTCGACGGGAAGCGCGCCGGGCGTGATGCTCGCGATCATGACGTCGCGGTTAAAACTTTCTTCGGAGACAATTCCGGAGCGCTCTACGATCTGAGCCTCGATCACGGGGACGAGGGCGGTGCCGCCCCCGAAGCCGATGACCCCGGTCTTCAGCATGTTCACTATAAGTGGATATAATTTCTTATTTTTCATTTTTTTCTTTCAGATTCCGGATTTTTCTTTTCAGCCGGTACCACAGAACGTCCTCCCGGAGTTCGCGGAGTTCTTTCCGGAGCTGGCCATTCTGCTGCTGCAGTTCCAGAATCTGCCCTTTCAGCCATTGGATTTTCTGCTCTGAAATCTGGATGCTCCTGCCGTAAACGAGGATCGTATCCCGAAGCAGGCCGTTCGTGTCCGCGGAATGCGAAGGCGGCTGTTCGGACGGGCCGCAAAAGAGCAGGCCGTCGTCCAGGTTCAGAAACTCCCGGGCGAGCCGTTCATTGGATGCGGCGAAGGAGTCAAGGAAGGCCCTGCGTTCCTCCGGGGTGAAAAGCGGGACGGATTCAGAAAGGCCTGCGCCGGGGGCGGCCGGGACGGTCTTGATACTTTTGTTCAGTATCAGCGCGTTTTCGATGTCCGGCAGGCTGTTGACGATGCGCCGCAATTCCAGGAGGGAGCCCTGCATGGACGTATTGCGGATTTCCCTGCCGCTCTCAAATCCGTCCGCAGGGGAGAGTCCGAAGATGTCCAGAAAGTCCGAAAAGACAGTCCCTCCGGTCTTCCGGTACCGCTCCCTGTCATATATGCGCACGAAGATATTTTCCCGGCCGAAGACGCCTGCCAGTGTGCTGATGTATGAATAATAATCAAGCGGAAACCGAAGCTTCTGCAGATAGCCGTGAAAATCAGCGGTCAGCCAGGAGGATTTCACTCTCTGCCGGTACAGGGACTCGACAAAGGAATCCTGCCGGCGCAGGTACGCGATGATGCGCAGGGCGAGCCCTCTTTTCCGGAAATCCTGTTTCAGGGAGGGCCAGAAATCAGGGCGCTTGCGGCAGTTCTCCCAGATCGCCTCGTCTGAGAGGATGATCGTATCATACTGTTCTGCCAGCGCGGCAATCTGGTCAAGGGTGCTCTCATATTCGGCGCAGGGCCGCCGCGGATGCTTCTTTCCTTTCCTGTCCACGTAGGAGGCGATCAGGAAATGGGCGTTCCTGCGCCAGCTGATGTGCCGGAAGCGCAGGCCGACGTCCGGGAAACAGATGCCGCGGCGGCTGAGCGCGTCTGCGTTGTCTGTGAGAAAATTCTGTATTGCTGTTGTTCCGGTCTTGGGCAGACCGATGTGCAGATAGACAGTTGTCATTTTATCCCCTCTGTACTTTCCTGATACCAGGGCCGGAAGACTCCGAAGGGATTGTTCCGTGCCCCGTGTTTTCTGTTCTGACCGGTATTTGCCACCCGGTCGCGCATGTTTTGTTCTGGCCGGTTATTTTTCTGCCGACTCATCATATTCGATCCAGGATTTTGACTGCGTATCGCCGCCGGCAGGGCTGCCCTGCAGAAATCCGCGCTCTTCGATCAGCTTGAGGACGCGCTCTGCGCATTCGTCCGGGCTTCCCTCTGTCGTGTCGATCGAGAGATCCGCGTGCAGCGGAACCTCATAGGGGCTGGATATCCCGGTGAAATCCGGCAGCTCCCCGGAGCGTGCTTTTTTGTAGAGGCCCTTCACATCCCGCCGCTCACATTCCTCGAGGGAGGTGCTGACGTAGACTTCCAGGAAGGAGTCCGGCCCGATGATATTTCTGGCTGTCTGCCGGTCTCTGGCATACGGGGAGATGAAGGCGGTGATGACGATCAGTCCGGCCTCGTTCATCAGCCTTGCGACCTCGGCGATGCGGCGGATATTCTCGATCCGGTCGGCCTCGCAAAACCCGAGGTTCCGGTTCAGGCCCATGCGGATATTATCTCCGTCCAGAAGCATCGTATGCTTTCCGAGCGAGACAAGGAGCTTCTCCAGCGCGTTGGAGACTGCGGATTTCCCGGCGCCGGAGAGGCCGGTCATCCAGACCGTCACCGGCTTCTGCCCCTTCTGTCCGGCCCGGACTTCCCTGGTGACATCCAGCTTCTGCCCGGTAAGGCTGGCGTCGCGCCGGATCGGCTGCAGGACGATCCCGCACGCGGAGGTCATGTTTGAGACCCGGTCGATCAGGATCAGTGCCCCGAGGGTCCGGCTGCTTTGGAAACAGTCGAAGACGATCCTGTCGGAGACGGAGATCTCGCATTCCGCGATCTCGTTCTTGCAGGTGATGTCCGCGGGAATCTCCGCCCCGGTGTTCACATCGATCTTGTGGGTGATGTTCATCACTGTCGCCGGAATCAGCCGCGTGCCGAGCTTCAGGTAATAGTTTTTTCCGTTTATGAGCGGGTTGTCGTCCATCCAGAGCAGCCTGGCGGTGAAGAGGCTTCCGACATGCGGAAGACAGTCCCCCGCCAGGACGCAGCCCCTGGAAACATCGACCTCGCGGTCCAGGCAGACGGTGACCGCGCGGCCCTGCCGGGATGAGTCTGTGCGGACGCCCGCGTCGATGATCTGGCTGACCCGGGCTTTCTCGCCGGAGGGGAGGACGGTGACATCGTCCCCGGTGCGGACCGTCCCGGATTCGATCTGCCCCTGAAATCCGCGGAAGGTGCGGTCGGGGCGGCAGACACGCTGTACCGGCATCAGGAAGCTCCCGCCCTTTTCGGAAGCGCCGATGCTGACATTTTCCAGAAATTCCAGCAGGGAGACGCCGCCGTACCACGGCATATGCCGAGATTTCCGGGTAATGTTGTCCCCCTCGGTCGCGGAGACCGGGAGAATCGTCAGGGACAGGACGTCATACTCGGCCATCATGCGGCGGATCTCACGGGAGATCTTTTCAAAACGGAACCGGTCATAATCGATCAGGTCCATCTTATTGACGGCGAAGACAAAGTGGCGGATCCCCATCATGGAGCAGATGCGTGTGTGCCGCCTCGTCTGTGTCAGAACGCCGTGGGCGGCGTCCGTGAGGATGACGGCCAGGTCCGCAAATGAGGCGCCGACGGCCATGTTCCGCGTATATTCCTCATGGCCGGGGGCGTCGGCAACGATGAAGGAGCGCTTCTGCGTTGTAAAATATCGGTAGGCGACGTCGATCGTGATGCCCTGCTCGCGCTCCGCCATGAGGCCGTCGAGCAGCAGGGAGTAGTCGACCGCCCCGCCGCGCGAGCCCGTGCGGCTGTCGAGCAGGAGTGCCTGCTCCTGATCTGCAAAGAGAAGCTTTGCATCATAGAGCATATGTCCGATCAGCGTGGACTTGCCGTCGTCTACGCTTCCGCAGGTGATAAATTTCAGAAGACTGTTCATGCCTAGAAATATCCCTCCTTCTTGCGCTTTTCCATGCTCGCACTCCCGCCGTCCGTGTCGATGACCCGGCTGGTTCGCTCGGAGGAGACCGCGCCGAGCGTCTCTTCTATGATGGCGTCGAGCGTGTCTGCGTCGCTCTCGATCCCTCCGGTCAGGGGATAGCAGCCCAGGGTGCGGAAGCGGATCTTTCCATACTCAACAGTCTCGCCTTCGCGCAGCTTCATGCGGTCGTCGTCCACCATGATGATATTGCCGTTCCGGCGCACAAACGGCCGCTCCTTCGCGAAATACAGGGGGACGATGTCGATGCCTTCCTGACGGATGTATTTCCAGATGTCGGTTTCCGTCCAGTTGGACAGAGGAAAGACGCGGATCTCTTCGCCGGGGCGGATCCTGGTATTGTACAGCTTCCACATTTCCGGGCGCTGGTTTCTGGGATCCCAGGCATGGCTCGAATTGCGGAAGGAGAAGATGCGCTCCTTGGCGCGGGATTTTTCCTCGTCGCGCCGGCCGCCGCCGAACGCGGCTGTGAAGCCGTATTTGTCGAGCGCCTGTTTCAGCGCCTGCGTCTTCATGATATCGGTGTAGGCCGCCCCGTGGTCGAAGGGATTGATCCCCTGCGCCAAGCCCTCCTCGTTGATGTATTCGAGCATGGTGAGGCCGTACTTTTCTGCGGTCCTGTCCCGGAATTCGATCATTTCATGAAATTTCCATGTCGTGTTTACGTGGAGAAAAGGAAACGGCGGCTTCTCCGGGAAGAACGCTTTCAGGGCCAGGTGCAGCATGACGGAGGAATCCTTGCCGATTGAGTACAGCATGACCGGCTTCTCGCATTCTGCCGCGACCTCCCGCATGATATAAATGGCTTCCGCCTCAAGATGGTCAAGATGAGTCAGGGTTGTCATGGTCGTCGCTCCTGATATGGTAAAGTCTGATAATGAAAAGGTGTGCTTTGTGCTCTGCGTTTCCGCAAAAAAACAGGACGGCGCCGGGTGCAGAAAGCTCTGACACCGGCACTGTCCTATTGTATTGAGAGAATATGATGAAAATACGGCATGGCATGAAACAGAGGCCGTTTTTACAGTAAATTTATTATTTTGATGGAAATGAGAGAAGCCGGACCTCCCCGGAGGCCGTCGGGGCGCGGGGCGCAGCTTTTCTTTACCGCGTGCGCGCCCTCTCGTGCTCCAGCATGACCGGATAGATCCGCTCGCAGTTGTTGTTGTCGGAGAAGGCGAAGAAGTCGTCGGCGCGCTTCCGGTACATTTCCGGCATCTCGCAGCCGTTCTCCATGTACCGGCAGAGCACATCGATCAGCTCGTCGTTCGTGTGGCAGATCTCGCCGAAGCCCATGGTCGTATAGTGGAAGGTGCCTTCCTCGTAGTGCTGCGGGATGTCGTTGTGGTGCAGATAGACGACCGGCTTGCGCATGTACGCAAAGTCAAACTGCACGCCGGAGAAATCCGTCACCATCAGGGCCGCCTCGCAGAACAGTTTCTCGTAGC
Organism: uncultured Lachnospiraceae bacterium; assembly: GCA_947628955.1. Taxonomy (GTDB): domain Bacteria; phylum Bacillota; class Clostridia; order Lachnospirales; family Lachnospiraceae; genus Choladousia. The sequence goes on from CANRBX010000023.1 coordinate 11,177, forward strand.
TCATATCCCCGATCGCGGAGATGATCTCGACAGAATCATTTTTGGTGAAATCGTCATACTGCGGGCTGACGATCGGGTGAAGCACGTACTGGATGCGGTAGCCGTATTTTCTGGCAGCCGCGAGCAGCCGCGGGTCGTTGATCAGGCTGTTGTAGACCTTATAATAGCTGGTCTCACGGAAATTCGGATTGTAGTCCCGCGCGACGCCCTCGTTTTTGAAGACCGGCATCGCGGAGTTCATGCGCCAGGTCGGCGACAGCAGGAGGATCTTCTGCGCGCGGTTCTTCAGTCCGTCGTAGCGCGGCACGCCGGTCAGCTTCAGGGCGTCGTAGCCGACATAGTCGTAGACCGGCTTGGAGAGATTCTCAATCTCGTATTTGGACGCGCAGAAGTACAGCTTCGTGTTGTCGCGCAGCCTCTGCTGCGCCAGGGCAATCTTCTGGATGGACATGCCGTGCTGGACGCAGGCCACGTCGAAGTGAAAATTTCCGCGGAAAGGCAGAATATTTGTGGATGTATAATCGTTAAATGCAAATACAGTAGAGTTGGATGTTATTACCATATTGGCATTCAAAAAGATTAACCTATGTTTTAAGGTACCTCGTTTAAGGGGGTGATAGCCTTCTTTGCGCATACGTGTATAGTCTGCACAGGATTCGTCTAACAAATAATATTTTTTAATTCCGTCTTTCTGGGCAGCAGCGTAACGATAGATATATTCAGACGAATCGCCTCCTTTGTATATTTTATCAAAAAACAGCCAGATTTTTTGCCGTGAAAAATAAGGCTGCAACAAGAAATTAAGAATCTTCAGCGGAAGCATTGCACGAGCTTCTTCGTTGCGAGACTTGCGGATCTGCTTCCATAGTTTGAACTCTTTTACCAAAATTTTCCATTTTTTTGATTTTACGATATGAATGCCTTCTTTATTCCAATAGGAAAGATATGGGCCAAATTTCCAATATGTGTACGTAAAGTCTTTAGCAAACCGACTAGTATGAGCCGGAAATGAATAAGACATAATGTGGTCTTTGTCGTTTGCATGAATAATAAAATTCAGAATGCGATGTTCATCTGATTGCTGTATCGGAACAGAGACGTGAAAAGTCTTTTGTCTGGAAAAAGTTACGCCAAAGCACTTACTCATCGAATAGCGCTGATTAAAAGTTACAGGAAATTTTTCTGTCCCGAGTTTAGCGTAAACAGATACATTATCGAGGGAAAAATAGTCATTGATAGCACCGTCAATCTCAAGGCAATCATTATGATAATCTATTAAAGAAATCTGTGCTGAGATAACATCTGGTGAAGTAAAGCGCAGGCCTTTAAATAATAGTTCCAGTGTATTTTCATCACTTACAAGGTTGGGATACCATGAAAAGTCCTGCAACTTCAGACGGATATCTAACAGCCTGTATTTATGACTTGTAGCTGAAGCATGCATTCTTGAAGACAGGATAGTCATTATATCGATAAATTGAAGCACATGCGACAAAAGTTCACAGTATTCCGGAACCTCCTGACGATGTATTACGTTTTTGTTGCGGTTATCTATATTTGCGAAAATCCGCATGTGAATCATAAACAGGGCCATGACCTGCAGCATCTGACCGACATAACCTCGACGATTTTGTTCTTTTTCAAGAAGAGGAAGCAGAAATTCTTCGAAAGGTTTATAATACCATTCGCGGGACAGATAACGCACATCAAAGAAAACGTCATTTTCATGTGGATATGTGTAAAGCAGATGACAAGTTCCTACAAAAAAAATAACGGGATTAAGTGCAAGCAGGTGAACGATAATAGATTTTTCAGGCTCAACAGGAGAGATTTCGGGCAGAACCTTTAGAAGCATAGCTGTCGGAATCAAAAGTCCATGGAGATCCATGGGCAAAATTGTGGGACAGATGTCTGTATTTATGGAAAAGTCGACAGATTCCCGGGTGGAAAAGTAGTGTGTGCCAGTATCTGTAAGCTGAGTTATAATTGAGGGCATAAAAAAAGAAGCTTTTTTGGCATACTTGTCAGCAATAGCAAGCATATGCGAAAAAAATCTGTCTGCAGGTTCCAGAATATCCCCTTCGTCGAGAAATATCGTATACCTGCCTGCAGCTTCCTTTATGCATTCAAAAGTTCTGTAGCGCGGATGCAGGGGATCATCCTCGGTAATGGGAATAAACTGGATTCTTTCAGCCAGTTTTGCTGGCTGAGAGAATCCCGGATGATTTTCTTGTGAACCGTGACAGGCATAAAATATAGTAATGTCATACAGGTTCATATTTAATCAAATCCTTTCTTGAAATTATTAATGGAATCGAATTACATAAAAACAGTGATCACAGTGCTGCTTATTTTTGGAATTTATAAATGCCAATTGTGTCTGCGATTGGGGTGTTCGCCATGAAGAAATTGATGTAATAATTAACTTTACCCGAACCGACCGACTGAATTTTCATGCCTTCGATTTCTAGGGAAGCCTCCTTTAAAGTAGTAGATTCGACTTTAATCTGTGGGGTAATAGTAATATTCTGAGCAATGTCCGCGTCACCGAGTCTCTGAGTTTTGGCCTGACCATTTTTGGAAGTTTTGTATTTAATTTTATAAATTGATGCACCTATATTCATATGGCCGCCACAGACATAAAAATATTTATCATCAATGTCAAAACTCTGGAATGTGCCATGAGGAATCAGATCACATCTGATTTCAGCCTGCAGCAGCTTTTGCGGGGCCTTGTTGGACATCTTATAGGTAGCTTTGTTTTTTGCAGCATTAAGCTTTTTATTCAGGCCATTAAAGTCATAAATCTGAAGATATGTTCCGTGGTTTGTATGAAAACGGAATGCAATCTTGTTAGCAGAAGGATTAACGGCAACCCCCATACGATCCCGAATCAGTTTTTGCCCATCCAGTTTTACGTTGTCAAAGCTAAGTTTGACTTGCTTTTTTATCTGGATTGTACCGTTGCCGGGAATCATACAAGTGAGACGAATAATATTTATGCCAAAACGCTGGTCTTTGTCATTATTAGGAGTGCAGGCAACCCAGATATCGTAGGCGCCTGCAGTAGATGACTGTGTGACTGCAATCGTTTCCCCATGGCCAAAATTATCAAGGATCTTATAACCGGCAAAGGTAGCTTTTGCATTTTTCCCGGAAGCGGATGGAAGCGCAGAACACACCAGAATAGTGTGTTTTTTTCCAGCTTTGATATTTCCGGAGTATCCTTCCGAAACGGTGAAAACATATTGATTGTCCGGAGAAAATGCAAAATTCTGTACGGAACGAATGGTGAAAGAAGCACCTTTGTAAGTAGCCGGTATTGGACTGTATGCCCCGTTGTATGGCATTCCAGTTAATGTAAACTGGAGACCGCTCTGCAGGGTTTTAGCACTGACAGTAGTCTTGGAGGTCTTTGCCATAGTGTTTGCAGAGGGTACGCATGCAGTGAGAACAGCAGCGCACAGGAGTGCAGTAATTCGTTGGAGTAGTCGTTTGGTTTTCATAAGTAGTATTATCCTCCTTGTTTTTAGAATTTCTTCCGGTTTAAGAAACTGGTAGTCTTATTATATCATTTTTTTAAAATCTGTAAATATAATAGGTTGTTTTTGACAAGAAAAAACAGGTATGATACACTAAGCTACAATGCTATTATGATGAAATTGTGAGAAAATGGAGGAACGATTATGTGTGAAGAAGCAATGCTGAAGGAGAATGTTATGGACAAACTTCATGACCGCCGAATTTTAGTGCTCGGTCGGGATTCAGCATTAAAAGAATTTCTGACTAAGGAACTTCAGAAAGTGGGACAATTATCAGCCTATTCTTTTGTTGTTTCAAATCAGTCCGATATTTTCCCAGAAGATTTTGTAATATTGACAGGAACAGCCGGGAAGGAACAGAAAAAGCCGCTGAAATGTGAAGAAAAGAAATATCCGTGGGCGCGGAAGGAAAAACTAAAAGGAGAGTATGTTGAAAGCTGGACGGAATTTAAAAAGATAATGGATATATTGCAGAAAATCAGACAGACAAAACCAGAAGCAATGATTTTTTTATCAGACAGTAGTATTTACGGAAAAGCTTTTCGTAAAGAATATCTGGTAAGAGAAGAAGATATCGGTTATCTGTGCCATACAGACGAAGACTTCCAGGATGCACAATGTCTTAGAACACTAGAGCATTTGTGCAGTCGTCTGGCCCGGGAGAGCGGCCTGAATATTAAAATTGCGCGTTTACAGAATCCGGTACAGGAAGCTATGCCAGAGGTTTCCGAAGCAGTCAGTGATTCGGATATTGTTAAAACTCTTCTGAATGTTTTGCTTTTTGGTGTGCCTGGTGAGGCGTATAATGTTCAGCGATACCGGAGAATATCTTTGGAGTTAGCAGAGGTTTCTCCATTATCCCCTAGTGTTATTATGGAGAGTTTTGCGAAGACAGAAAATTTAAGGCGAAAAGAGAAGGGCGGGGAATGATAATGGAGATGAAGAAGAAAAAGCCTCTGAGAGAGCGCTTGAACGAATTTCAGCTTGACTGGGCGCAGGCTGCTGTCAGATCCGGACTTATAAAAGCGGAGAAGGTCAGAAAGAAAAAAATTCTTTTGATCGGTGATACTGATTCTCTGATTGATGCGATTGCATGGTCATTTGAGGCATGGAATGATAAATGTAATGCAGAGATAAGCATTGCATTTATGACAATGGATGGCGAAATCAGGCAGTATGCCGGGATAAATTTTCTTCCGGAAAAGGCTGATTATGTAATTCTGACGGGGTATTGCTGCAGAGAGATACCTGGCTCGGCGGGGGAAGAGCTGGAGTATCTGGAACGATATTTTGAGTTAGTGCGGACTGTGACCACCTATGCGTGTGAAAAAGTTCTTTTGCTTTCAGATGGCAGAGTATATGGACAACTTGGACATGGATTTATTGCATCTGAATATGAAGCAGGCAGAACGGATCCTTGTGGACGTGAGTATGAGGCACAATACTTTGAACAGGCACTTGAAAGTATGCTGATAAGCTGTGCAAGAGAAGCGCACGTTAAATATCAAATTCTTCGCACAGGATTACTGTTTGGAGCATATATTGAAAGTACGAACCAAATCATATATCATTTGGCCCGCACGGTTGCGGAAAAACAGGAAGATATGCGTTTTTTTACTACAAAACGTGACTCCTATACCAGTATTCACGATATGCTTTCTGCAGTTCACTTCCTGCTCACATCCTGTCCTGGAGACAAGATATTCAACGTGAAGAGCCTGCAGTCAGATGTTTCAGAAAGCGAGATGGTTACATTATTGCATCAGAATTTTCCGGATCATTGCAAAATCAGCCTGCAATGGGACAAAGAGAAGGTTAGTGAAGGAGGAATTATGCTGAATTCGCAGCTTCTTGAAAGATATGGATTTGTTCCAAGAATTACTTTGGAAGATGGACTTATCATATTGGTTAAGAGTCTGCAAAAAAAGAATGAAATTTTTATTTTTGACGATACATATCTGGGCAAATTGACGTCAGTCCAACAGATTCTCCTTGGATACCTCCTTGAAATTGACCGGATATGTAAAAAATATGGGATTAAGTATTTTCTGGCAGGAGGGACGCTGCTTGGAGCAATACGTCATCATGGGTTTATTCCATGGGATGATGATGCAGACGTAATGATGCTTCGAGAAGATTATAACCATTTCCTGATGGTTGCGCAGGATGAGCTTCCAGATAACATCTTTTTGCAGCTTCCTTCTACTGAAGAAGGGAACCACAATGTGTTTGCTAAACTGCGAATTGATAACACAATGTTTTCGACATTATTTACTTCAAAATTTCTGGATATGCATAATGGCATTTTTTTTGATATTCTTGCACATGACAAGACAGCTAATCACAAATGGTCACAGAGACTACATCTGAATGCGACAATTTTGTCACGTACACTTGTATTCCGTAAGTGGGGAAACACAGAAATTATAAGTGGAGGAAGGCATCCTCTTTTTTGTGCATTCCTTAATCGGGTGAAACGAATTCTTCCAATGTCGTGTGCGGAATGGTTTCAGAAAAAAATGTTGCGGTTATTTGAACATAAAAAGACTGACTACTTGTATGACGGGATGGGACGTAATTTGAAACGGGGATCATTTCCAAAGGCATGGCTTGATGATGTGATTTATGTGGATTTTGAAGGTTTTCAATTTCCTGTGCCAAAAGAGTATGACAAATATCTGACCTGGCTTTATGGTGATTATATGCAGATGATACCGGTCAGCGAGCGGAGGACAAGCCATAGCATCATGATGACAGATCTTGGCGAGTATTCTGATTATAGGTGTAGAGATGCGGTAAGATGATGCTGTTGCATAAAAAGTCTGAATTTTATAATTAATATAATAAAATAATAAAGAATATGAAATAAAATCAATATAATAAAAAATAATTTAAAAAATTTTGAAAAATAGTATTGACAAATAAACAGGGCTGTGATATCATACAACCATCAACAAAACAGTTGTTGTTCCTATAGATAAGGTACAAACAGACAAACTGTAGAGGATGGGAGGTCGATTCCAATGGACACAGTCTCACATATGTATATCGGTACATGTGGTCGGGTAAATGTTTCCTGTAAAAAAGACCTCTGTCAGGACTGATTCAGATAATCGTACGAAAACGGTAATTGGAGAGTTGAGTGAATCTGCTGGCAGAGCACATTTATCCAGGTAGAACGGAGAAGACCGAACGCGCAGGTTCGGATAAAGAGATCCGGCAGGACAGAGATCAGAATACTACTAAAAAATAAGACAAAGGAAAAAGGATAAGAAGAGGACAAAAGAGAACGTCCGGGAACTGATCGGGAAGCCGGAAGAGCCACATGGTTATAAAAGAGCAGAACATCTTTTATAATAAAAGCAGGAAGGGAGCTCTCCAGTATAGAAAACAGACAAAACTGAATAAAAACTAAATAAAATAAACAGGAGATGATCTGAACATGCCATCTCCTGTTTTTTTGTGCGCAGGCCCGGGCAGGGAAATTAGCTGCTGACCGCAGCACCCGGGCCGCGCGACAAGTAAGAGGCGAAGCCGCCTCCTGCTCGATCGGCAGGAAAGCCCGTACGCGCCGGCGCGTAAAAGCTCTTTCCTCTGCATATCCGCGCGGAAGGGGAACCCGCCTGCCCTGTTCCCGGAATCCCCGCCTCCGGGAGACACATTTTGGACAAAATCCATTATTTTGCGCAATTTTACGACAGGTTAGTTTTGACAACAAAATACAGGTATGGTACACTAAAAAAAATATACTGCATAAATAAATAGAGCAGGAAAAGGCAGATGCCTATATTGAGGCGGGGTGGAGAAATTGGATAAGTATGAATACAATCTCAAGCTGGAGGAAATTGATAAGCTGGTAGACCAGGGCGATTACGAGGAAGCGGCGAAGCTGGCCGATACGATCGACTGGAAGCGCGTGCGCAACATCAGGACGCTCTGTCTGATCAGCGAGATCTACGAGGCATCCGGGAGGCTGGAGGACAGCAAGGGGATCCTGGTGCGCGCGTATAAGCGCTCTCCGGTTGGGAGAACGGTACTGTACCGTCTGGTTGAGGTCACGACTGCGCTGCAGCAGTATGACGAGGCGATTGAATACTACACGGAATATGTGCAGGCTGCGCCGCATGACAACAACCGGTATATTCTCAAGTATAAAATCTATAAGGGCAGGGGAAGCTCTGTAGAAGAACTGATCGCGATCCTGGAGGAATATCTCGGGCAGGAGTACACGGAGCGCTGGGCGTACGAGCTGGCGACGCTCTACCAGCAGTCGGGGCAGATGCAGAAGTGCTTCGCGGCGTGCGACGATCTGGTGCTGTGGTTCCACAGCGGCAAGTATGTGATAAAGGCCCTGGAGCTCAAGAAAAAATACGCGGCCCTCACGCCGAAGCAGCAGCAGATCTATGAAGAGTGCCTGGAGGAGAAGCTGCAGGACGACCTGCCGGAACCGGAGCAGGAAGAGACGGTGATCCAGAATGTCGAGAGCACGGACGGAGAGGTGATCGCGGAGTCGATCATGGCGGAGACGGAGAAGGAGATCGCGGATCAGGTTTCCGCGCACAAGGCAGAGCTCGATAAGGCTCCTCAGGAGGAATCCGCGGAGGAGGACGCCTCCGGCATCGGCGCGACAAAGGAGTACAGAAGGCCGAACAGCCAGGACGCGGACCAGGAGGGATCGCAGGACCTGCAGGTGGAGATGGCGAAAAACATGAGAAAGATCATCTCCGGCGTTGTGAAGCATACCGAGGAGACGGAGGATGACATTCCGGCCTCTGTGGATCCGGATATGCCGCAGATGCCGAGAGTGGAGATGCCGAAGCCGCGGGAGAACGTGGCCGCGCAGCTCTCGATTGACGATATCCTGCTTTCCATGGGAGACAAGGGAAAGAAGATCACGGACGTCGTGATCGGCGAGGATGAGGAGCCGAAGGCGGTTTCGGAAGAGACGGCCGCGCAGGCGGACCGGACGGCTTCAGAGGCAGACAAAGGCGAGGCGGCGGACGATGGTCCGGCTGTGCAGGAGGGCACGGACGGGAGCGCCGGGGCTGCCGCATCCGAAGAAGAGACGGCAGACGGGAAGGATCAGGAATCCGTCCCGGATGCGGAGAAGACAGAGAGCGGGGCGTGCCGGAATGCGGACGCCGGATTCAGGAGAAACGCCTCCCGCAGGAATATGACGGAGGTCGCGACGGAGGATCTGACGGATACACAGCGCGAAGCGCTTCAGTATACCAGCAATCCGGAGCGCCTGCTGAGAAACAGGAGCGCGCTTCCCAGATATTTTGAAGAGCCGGGGACGGCGGACGATCTGGGCAAGACCCGCCGGATCGGAGACAGCAGGAAGGATCTGATGGAGGCGGTCAGACAGGATATCCTGTCCGAGAAAACCATCCGGATCCCGACAGAGGAGATCGCGCGCAGCGCGGAGTCCGGGCTTTCGCAGGAAGCGCCGGAGGGAACGGATCCGGCCGAGGGCGGTCAGGAGCCGGCAGAAGGTCTGCAGGAGGGCTCTTTGGAAGCCGCGGCGGAGGGCGCACAGGGCTCTGCCGGGCAGGACGGGAACGGCGGGCCTGCGGAGGACGCCGGGGAGGATGAAGAGGAATACCTGACGATCCCGCAGTATCTGCGCGGGCTGTTCAGCGGCTTCACGGAGGTGGAGGGGCTGGAGGACCAGATCGCCAATGCGATCCTGCAGGCGGAGGCCAAGGGAACAGACAGGACCTCGCGCAGCGGAAATATCCTGATCTTCGGGGCGCACGGCTCCGGGAAGACGACGCTGGCCATGGCGCTCGCGAAGGCGATCGCGCAGGACAGGGGCAGCCAGACAATGAAGATCGCCAGGATCTATGCGACAGACCTGAACCGGAAGGACATCGCGGCGACGATCGCGAAGATCGCGGGAGGCACGCTGATCGTGGAGGAGGCCGGAGATCTGGAGCCGGATACCGTTGAGCAGCTGACGACGGCGATGGAGTTCCGCACGGACGGGCTGATCATGATCCTGGAGGACGAACAGCAGTATATCCACGAGATGCTGATGCGCCATCCGCGTTTTACGATGAAATTCACGGCGCAGATCTACCTTCCGGAGTACACGGCGGAGGAGCTGGCCGTGTTCGGACGGATCTATGCGAACGCGCAGGACTATGTGATTGGCGAGGAAGCGTACGACGCCTTCTGCCAGATGATCCTGGCGGGAAATCCGGACGGCACGCCGATGACGATCTCGGATGTGATCGCGATCGTGGACCGGGCCATCGCGCGCTCGGGAAAATTCTTCCGGAAAATCTCGATGGGAAAGAAGCGGTATGACGAGAATGATTACGTGATTCTTTTCCCGAAGGATTTCAAATAGACAGTACAGCGTTACTGTTCAGACCAGGCCGAAGCACCTGCTGCTGAGGCCGTAAGAAAGTGATTCAAGAGAGTACAGCTGTTCTGCACAGCTGCCGGACACCACAGAGTTTGCACAAAGAGCGAAATGGCATGACGGGCCGCGGAGGCGGATGTGTCGGTCATTGCAGTAAGGAGGGATTTGAATGACAGAAAAGATTATTCTTACGATCGGACGCCAGTTTGGCAGCGGGGGACATGAGATCGGCGAGAAGCTCGCAAAACGGCTTGGGATCAGGTTCTATGACAAGGAGCTGCTCAAGCTGGTTGCGAAGGAGAGCGGACTGTGCGAGAAAGTGCTGGAGAGCTACGATGAGAAGCCGACCAACAGCCTTCTTTACTCCATTGTGATGGATATCTATCCGTCTGTGATGTATTCCGGGCCGACCATTGACCAGCAGATCTATCAGGCAACATATGACGCGATCCGCAAGCTGTCGGAGAATTCCTGTGTGATCGTGGGCCGGTGCGCCGATTACATTCTGCGAGACTGCCTGGAGCTTGTCAGCGTTTTCATCCATGCGGACACTGATTTCCGCGCGGCCCGTGTCATGGAGGAATATAAGGTGACCGACGCGAAGGCCCGCGACATGCTGGTCAAGACGGACAAAAAGCGTTCCAGCTACTACAACTTCCAGTCGGAGAAGAGATGGGGCGCAGCCTCCAGCTATCATCTCTGTGTGGAGAGCAGCCAGCTGGGGATCGACGGTTCCGTGGACCTGATCATGGACTATATCAGCTACAGAAGAAAACAGAAGGCGTGATCCGTCTGAGGATTGCGCTGTCCTGACTGTTTTCGGCCGTCCCTGAAGGGGCGGCGGCAGACAGCGCGAAAAGGGCGCTGCAGACAACAGCCGTTCGGAACGTAAGAGCCGGAGGGATTGCCTGCAGCGCCTTTTGCACGGCAGAAAAAGCCTCTATCTGCGCTTCCCCACAAGAAACGGGAAAAACCGGTTCAGGATAAAGCAGACGGGGGCGAGCAGCAGGCAGATGCCGGCGAGCGCGGCAAGCCCTCCGGGGACGGAATCCGTGCGCAGCCCCAGGATCTGCTGCAGGACTCTCAGGACGATGATATGCAGCCCCAGAATGGCCAGGCTGTTTCTCCCGATGAGCTCCAGGGGCGGACAGCGGAATTTTTTCAGGAAAAAGATCACACAGAAGGAGCCGGTGAGCGCGCAGACGGTGAAGAGCAGCGGGTTGTGGAAGGTCAGCTTGTAGATGCCGGTCTTTCCGTTGTGCCGGGCCAGGATCCCGCAGGCCGCGGCTGCGGCGGCCAGTGCGGCCGGGGGCGGGTTCTTCTTCTGCACGAGCTCACTGCTGAAATAGCCGGCCGCCAGAAAGCCCGACGCGAGGAAGAGCCTGGCGGCAGCGTCCGGCAGCAGGTGTCCGCCGTCCGCGAAGGGCAGCAGATACAGGGCAAGGCAGAACAGGGCGCAGAGCTTTCTGTCCCGCAGAAGCCGGAGCAGGAGGATCAGCAGAAGCTCGGCCAGAAACAGGGTCGGCAGAAACCACAGCGGCACGTTTAACGGTTTCAGCAGCAGGCAGTCATAGATATGCGCGCCCTGGGAGCTGAAATCAAAGTGGCTGCGGACGCCGGAGATCACGAGGAAGACCAGCTCGAAGAACAGATAGGGAAGGATCAGACTCCTGAGCCCGGAGAGGACAAAGTCCTTTAAGGGACGGCGCTCCCGGCCGGAATAGGCGGTCAGGATCCCGCTGATGATGAAAAAGAGCGGCACATGGAAGGAGTAGATCAGAACGGGCAGCAGGCCGTCCGTCTCCCATATATGTCCGAGAACGACAAGGAGGATGGCAAGGCCCCTGGCCGCGTCGAGATAAAATAACCGGTTTCTGTTCATCGCAGTGACTCCTTTTTCTGCCTGGCTGACTGCATGCGCCCGGTATGGGCGGGTTTTCGGACACGGAAAACAGAGAAAAACGCAGGGCAGCCCGCACGTCATTTCTGCTCCCGGGACATGGCGCCGCGGGGCAGAGGATACCATCATCATAGCATGGGGAAAGGAGTTTTTCCAGAAAAAAACCGTATTTTATTGAAATGAAGAAAACGGTATGATAATATGTTGTTGCCGTTTAACGTCCGGTGGATCCTTTGGAGGGAAAGAATCCGCTGCAAACAGCGTATGAAAATATATTTTTACGAGGAAGGAATCCGGAGGAAAAGATGGACTTATTAAAGTATCGCTTTAAGACATTGTTTAAGTACAAGGACCTGATCAGGGCGCTGGTCTCGCGCGATCTCAAGCTGAAATACCGGCGGAGCTTTCTGGGCTACATCTGGAGTGTGCTGAACCCGCTCCTGACGATGATGGTCTACACAATCGTATTCACCCACCTGCTCGGAAAGAAGATAGAAAATTATCCGGTCTATCTGCTGACGGGGCGCATGCTGTATGATTTTCTGAAGACGAGCACGACCAGCGCGATGAAATCCGTGGTCAGCAATTCTTCGCTTCTGCGGAAGGTGTACGTGCCCAAATATATCTTCACGCTGGCGAAGGTGACGAGCTGCATGGTGGACATGGTGCTTTCGCTCGGAGCCCTTGCGATCGTGATGGTCGTGACGGGCGCGAAATTCCACCCGCACATTCTTCTGATCCCGCTTGTGATCCTGCAGATCTATCTTTTCTGCTGCGGGCTCGGATTTTTCCTGGGGCAGCTGGATGTGTTTTTCCGGGACATTCAGCACATTTACTCGGCGATCATGCTCGCATGGCTGTACTTTACGCCGATCATCTATGAGCTGGACGGCCGCTTCCCGTACTGGTTCCATGTGGTGGTGAAGGGCTTCAATCCGCTGTACTATTATGTGGCCCAGTTCCGCGATCTCGTGTACTATGGGCGCATCCCGGGGCCGAGGGTCTTCTGGGGAGGCTGGGTGATCGCATTCATCATGCTGGTGATCGGAGCCTGGAGCTTCCAGAGATCAAAGGACAAGTTTATTTTCTATATATAATGGGGCAGGATTGTGGGAGTGCGCGGCACGGAAAAATCATTTGATCCCAGCATCATATAATAAGATGATGGTGCCGGGGCCGGATGTTTTCTGACCCCGATACCGTCATGGAGGAAAAAATGAGCAAATATGCGATTGAAGTAGAAAATGTGAAGATCAGGTTCAATCTCGCGAGCGAGCGGGTGGACAACCTGAAGGAATATACGATCAAGCTGCTCAAGCATGAGCTGATGTTCCAGGAGTTTCTGGCCCTGCAGGACATCAACCTCAAGATCAGAAAGGGAGAGTCCTGGGGCTTTGTGGGAGCCAACGGTTCCGGGAAATCGACGCTTCTGAAGACGATCAGCGGGATCCTGAAGCCTTACGAGGGAAGTGTGAAGGTGCGCGGACACATTGCGCCCCTGATTGAGCTCGGGGCCGGGATCGACCCGAACCTGACCGCGCGGGAGAATATTTTCCTGAACGGCATGGTGCTTGGGCATTCGCGGGAGTTTATGGAGGAACATTTTGACGAGATCGTGGAGTTCTCAAATCTGTACAAATTCCTGGACTCGCCGGTCAAAAATTTTTCCTCCGGCATGAAGGCGCGGCTGGGCTTTGCGGTCGCGACGGTCGTGAACCCGGACATCCTTGTGGTGGACGAGGTTCTGGAGGTGGGCGATCTGCGCTTCCGCCGCAAATGCAACGACCGCATGGAAAAGATGCTCGCGGGCGGCACTACGCTGCTGTACGTCTCCCACAACATCGAGTCCGTCAAGGGCCTCTGCCAGAACGCGGTGTGGCTCGACGGCGGCAGGATCCGCATGGCGGGGCCCGCGGAGGAGGTCTGCGACGCATACCGGGAAGAGCAGGAGCGGATGGTCCAGCAGAGAAGGGACGACAGGAGAGAGCGCCTGAGGAACGCGGGCGTGAAATACGATTATCTGGTGGTGGGGGCCGGCCTCTACGGGGCCGTCTTCGCGCGCGAGCTGACGAGGCGCGGCAAGCGCTGCCTGGTCATCGACAAACGCAGCCACCTTGCCGGAAATATTTACACGGAGGATGTGGACGGGATACAGGTTCACAAGTACGGGGCGCATATTTTCCACACAAGCGACCAGAAAATCTGGAGATATGTCAACCGCTACGCGGATTTCAACAATTACATCAATTCCCCTGTGGCGGTTTATAAGGACGAGCTGTACAACCTGCCGTTTAATATGAATACGTTTTCCAGACTCTGGGGCCTGAGAAAGCCGCAGGAGGTACAGGAGAAGATCGCGGAGCAGATCGCCGGGCTTCAGATCACCGAGCCGAAGAATCTCGAGGAGCAGGCGCTGTCTCTGGTAGGGCCGGACGTGTATGAGAAGCTGATCCGGGGATACACGGAGAAGCAGTGGGGGCGTGACTGCAGGGATCTTCCGGCCTTTATCATCCGGCGCCTGCCGCTGCGGTTCACATTTGACAACAATTATTTCAACGACCGGTATCAGGGGATCCCGCTCGGCGGCTACACGCAGATGGTCGAGAAGATCCTGAACAATATCGATGTGATGCTGGACACGGACTTCTTCGAGTACCGCAAAGAGCATCCGGACATGTTTGACAAGGTCGTCTATACGGGGATGATCGATGAATACTTCGACTTCTGCTACGGACACCTGGAATACCGCACGGTGCGCTTCGAGACGGAGCGGATCGGGGAGGCCAATTACCAGGGCAATGCGGTCGTCAATTATACGGACCGGGAGGTGCCGTATACCAGGATCATCGAGCACAAGCATTTCGAGCCGGAGGCGGAGCGGGAGAATCCGAAGGATTACACGATCATATCCAGAGAGTACTCGACCGAGTGGAAGCCGGGGCTGGAGCCGTACTACCCGGTGAACGATGAAAAAAATAATGAGCTGTATGAGAAATACCGCAAACTGGCCGATCAGGAGAAGAATGTCATTTTCGGCGGGCGCCTGGGCTCCTACCGGTATTATGACATGGACAAGGTGATCGGAGCGGCCCTCGAGGATGCGGCCGCGGAGCTGAGCGTCCAGAGCTGACGGCGCGGGCAGGGAGTGAAAATGCCGGGAGCCGCGTGGCATGATGAAAAAGAGCATTGTCACGCTGCCGTAGGACGCCGGAGAAGGGCAGCGCCGCGCTGCCGGGAAACAGCTTGAAGCTGCCGCGCGGAATTTCGGAAGGCAGCAGCGGTGCAGGAGCCGCCGCGCGGAAGAAAGGCGCATATGTTTCGGATTAAGCAGTTGATCAAAATGTTTCTTCAGAATCTGTTCCTGCCGCTTTTCTATGCCTGGTATGCGGGAAAACCGGTGAGAAAGGGAACCATTCTCTTTGCGGATGCGCACCATGACGAGATCCCGTTTTCCATGCGCCGGGCGTATGAGATGCTGACACAGGCCGCGCCGGGAGATGCCGGGAGCGGATCGTCCGGGCAGAGACGAACGGAACCCGGGGATTTCCGGAACGTGCGGCACAGTGCATCCGGGTATGAGATCTGGAACTGTGTCCGGGACTTTGACCGGATGCCCTACGGGGAGCTGGTGCGGTATCTTGTCTGGTTTATGAAGCAGTATGCGACGGCAGAGTACGTATTTGTGTGCGATTATTTTCTGCCGGTGGCGGCCTGCCGGAAACGTCCGGAGACGACGGTGGTGCAGCTGTGGCATTCCTGCGGGCTGATGAAGAAGATCGCGTATGACACGGATCAGGACATTCCGAAGGGCTACCGTGGAAACATGTTCGGCAATTATACGTACCTGACGCTGAGCGCGCAGGTCTGTGTGCCGGTTCACGCGCGCGCGCTTCGGATGCCGGAGTCCGCGATTCGCGCGACCGGGGTCAGCAGGACGGACTATTATTTTGACGAGTCCTGGAACAGGCGGTGCCGGGAGGCATTTTACGTAAAATATCCGCAGGCGCGGGGAAAGAAGATCGCCCTGTGGGCCCCGACCTTCCGCGGAAATGCGGCGATGCCGCGCCTGGAGGGACTGCCGGAGATCCGGGAGGCTGCAAAGGCTCTGGAGGGAGACTGGTATTTCCTCATAAAGGCGCATCCGCATATCGACGCGCATCAGAAGACTTCAAATTGTGAGATTCCTACGGAAGAACTGCTTCCCGTCGCGGATCTGCTGATCACGGATTATTCGTCGATACTGTTTGACTATCTGCTGTACCGGAAGCCGGTCGTCCTGTTTGCGCCGGATCTGGAGCAGTATGAGGCCGGCCGCGGATTTTACCTGAATTACCGGGAGATCCCGTTTCCGCTTGCGCAGACGGCCGGGGAGCTGGTGCGGGCCGTGGAAGAAAGTGTGAAGATGGCCGTTTCGCGCACACAGGCAGCTGCGACGGGCAGGGAACTGACTGGCCCGCGCATGGAAGAAAAAGATGCCGTGGCAAATGGGAAACTGACCAGCCTGTACACAGGAAAGGATGCCGCGGCGAAGACCGGCTCCGACGGGACTGCGGGGGCCTATAAGGACAGAATTGGCGCAGCCGACAGTTTCCGGGAGAAGTATGTCGGCGCCTGCGACGGGCACGCGACGGAGCGGATCCTGAAGCTGGCCGGCCTGACCGGGAAGAGGTAACGGTTACAGAGACGTTCAGAGATATGGAACGGAGGAAAATATGAACATAGCGATAATTTTTGCGGGCGGCAGCGGCGTGCGGATGGGCGCGGGCGTGCCGAAGCAGTTTCTGGAGATCAACGGAAAGCCGATCCTGATCCATACGCTTCAGCTTTTTCAGGAGCACGAGGAGATTGACAAAATCTATCTGGCGATGAGCCGGGACTACATCCGCTATACGGAACAGCTGGCGCTTGATTACCGCATTGACAAGATTGCGGCGATCGTTCCGGGTGGGGCGACGGCGCAGGATTCTATCTACAACGCGCTGGAGCGCGCGGAGCAGGAAAACTCCGGGGATGATATTGTCCTGATCCATGACGGAGTGCGCCCGTTTGTCGAGTACGGCGTGATCAGTGACAATATTGAGAGCGTCCGGCAGCATGGGAGCGCAGTCACATCGACACTCTGCTACGAGACGATCATAATCAGTCACGACGGCGACCAGGTGGATGACCTGCCGCTGCGCAGGGAGAGCTATGCGGCGCAGGCCCCGCAGAGCTTTTATCTGAAGGACATTCTGGAAGCGCACCGGGCAATCCGAACGAAGAATCCGGGCTATGAGAATATGGTGGACGCCTGCACGATCTACCGGGCACTCGGCAGACAGCCTCACATCGTGCTCGGGAACCGCGGCAATATCAAGGTGACGACGCCGGAGGATGTGTATATGTTCCGTGCGCTTCTGCAGTACCGGGAAAATGAGCAGGCGTTCGGCTTCGGGCTGACGGACCGGCTGGCCGCAAAGATGAACCGTTACCGCAAGTGAGGGGATGCGCGGGGCGGCGTGCAGCCGCCGGTGCAAAGCGACAAAAAAGCGTCCGGGATGACGGACGCCGCATGGGCAGGAACCTCTCCGGATGGCCCCCCAAAGGTTCTTCGCGGAGATGCCCTGCTCCTTTGCGCCTGTTGTTATCTAACTGACATTATAAAAACAGACTGTCGGTACAGAAAAATGATCTGCAGACACAGAAGAAATAGACTGCCGATTTGGAGAAGTGAATCGCCGATACAGAGAAATGGAGACAGAGATGAGAGACGGAGATGGAAACAGGGATGCGGTGCTGCAGGAGGATCTGGAGCGGATTGCTGCATCAGATCAGATTGACTGGGAAAAACTGAGAGGAAAGCGTGTGCTGGTGACCGGGGCTACGGGACTGATCGGAAGCATTCTGACAAAGGCGCTTCTGTGCGCCGGCGAGAGCCGCGGACTTGATGTTCATGTGCTGGCTCTGGTGCGCAGCAGGGAAAAGGCAGAGAAAATATTCGCCTCTTTTCTGCCTGAGGGGCCGGAATTTCTGATCTGCGATATTCTCTCCCTGCCGGAGGTGCCTGGCAAAATAGATTATATTGTTCACGGGGCCAGTGTGACGACGTCGAAGGATTTTGTGGACCGGCCGGTGGAGACGATCCTGACTGCGCTGAAGGGCACGGAGAATCTTCTGGAGCTTGCGCGCAGAAAAAACGTGCAGGGAATGGTGTACCTCTCATCTATGGAGGTTTACGGCGTCGTGGATGCAGAACACTGGAATGTCCGCGAGGCAGATTACGGATACATCGATCCGCTCGTTCCCCGCAGCAGCTATTCCGAGGGAAAGCGCATGACAGAGGGACTTTGCGGCGCGTATGCGCATGAATATCATGTGCCGGTAAAGACGGTGCGCCTGGCGCAGACATTTGGGGCCGGGGTTCCGGAGTCAGAGAACCGCGTGTTTGTTCAGTTCGCACGCAGCATCCTGACACGGCAGGATATCGTGCTCCACACAGACGGGAGCAAGGCGCACTGCTATTGCTATACGTCCGATGCGGTGCTCGGCATTCTGAAGGTGCTGCTTGAGGGCGCATCGGGGGAAGCTTACAATGTGTCGAACGAGGATACGTTTTCCACGATCCGGGAGATGGCGGAAATGCTGATCCGGAAATACCCGGAGAGCGGCTCAGAGCTGATTTTTGACATTCCGGAGGACGCGGATAAATTCGGGTATGCGCCGACCTCGAGGATGCTGATCAACTCGGAAAAGCTCCGCGCGCTCGGATGGAAGCCGTCGGCGGATCTCGCGGAAATGTTCGGGCGGCTGATGGCGAGTATGAAGCAGAGCTGGGCGGAATTCAGAGAACCGGAGGCCTGAGGCGCCGCGGCGGGCGGCAGCCGGAATTTCGGAAGGGGATAGTACAATGCAGGGGACGGGACACACAGAGAAAATCTGGCTGCCGGGACCAAAGTCGCAGGGAAAACAGAAATTTGCGGAGTGGCTGTGCCGGTCTGGCGTGCAGGCGGATCGGGAGTTTATGAATATAATCCATATGGAGGAAATCCCTCTGGAAGACAGAAAGGACTGCCTGGTGCTGGTCTTTGCGGAGATTGCTTCCGACAGTGCTCCTGCGGCCTGGCAGAGCCTCGAAGAGCTGTCAGAGGTTCTCCTGCGGGCAGCGGATATCCGGCCCCGCAGGATGGTTCTTGTGTCTGACACGATGGTATACGGAAAGCTTTTTGGAGAACAGAGGCTCGTGAAAGAGGATGAGATCGGCTACCTCAGCCACACGGCTGACGGTGAGACGGCCGCCCAGTGCATGCGCACCGCGGAGAATCTGTGTTTTCGTCTGACGCGGGAGAAGGGCCTGAACGCGGGAATCGTGCGCGCCGACTGGCAGGCGGTTTTCGCGGGAACGAAACAGTGCCGGCTTCAGGAGACTCTGCTGAACATCCTGAAAAACGGCGCGCCGGGCGAGGTCTTCAATCTCTCAGAGAAATCCTCAAAGGAACGGCTTTTGCAAGAGGAACAGTGTGCGCAGGCGCGTTCGCCGCTCTCGCCGATCACTGTGATCCCGGATACCGGAAAGGCGGAGAAATATGCTGCTTCGTGATAAATTGAACGAATTTGAACTGGACTGGGCACAGGCCGCAGTGCGTTCGGGGCAGATCCCTCTGAAGCAGATCAGAAACAAAAAAATTCTGATCGTGGGGCCGGAGGGATCGTTTGAGGCCGCGATCGGCTGGTCGTTTGCCGCCTGGAATGACGAATGCAGGGCGGGAGTGCGCGCGGTGCAGTGCAGCCCGGATGCGCAGAACCCGGGCAGAGAGCCGGGGCAGCGCGCGGGGGATTCTCCGGCGACGGATATTTTCTCAAAATCTGTCCGCAGTTTCACGGAGGAGTCATTTCCTCCGGCGGCGGCGGATTACATCATACTGACCGGACTTTGCTGCCGCGAGGCACGGTGTTCGGCGGAGGAATCGGTCGGCCTGCTCAGGGCGTTCCGGAAGACCGTACAGGCAGTGACGGATATGGACTGCGGCCGAATCCTGCTCTTGTCAGACGGCCGCGTTTACGGGCGGCTGGGACATGGCTTTGCGGCATCAGAGTACGAGGCGGGAAAGACGGATCCCTGCGCGCCCGGTTACGAAGAGCAGTATCTGCTGCAGGCGATGGAGGGGATTTTCGTTTCGACAGCAAGAGAGAAGGGCAGAAATTTCAACATTCTGCGGACAGGGCTGATCTATGGGCCGTGTCTCTCCCTGATGGAACATCCGGCGGTGCAGCTGGCCGCCAGGACAGCGCGCGGCGAAGAAACTGTGATCACGCTTGCGCAGGACAAGAATTCCTATATCTGTATACACGACGTTCTGACGGCGATACAGTTTGTGCTGACCGTCTGCCCGCCGAATAAGATACTGAATGTCTCCGGATATCATTCTGATGTGACGGCCGGAGAGCTGGCAATGCTTCTGTACAACAATTTCCCGGAGCAGTGCAGGATCACACTGACGTCCGGACGGCCGGAGCGCGCGCGGCAGGAAATGCCGGATGCGGATGCCGGAAATTGTCCGGATGCCGCAGAAAAGGATGCCTGCGCGGCAGCTGAAGAAAATGAGAGATTCTGTGTCCAGCTGAACACGCAGCTGATCAGGCATTACGGCTTTGCACCGCAGATCTCGATGGAGGACGGCCTGATCATCCTGGTCAAAAGCCTGGAGAATATGGGGGAGGTGTTTATCTTTGACAACACCTACCTTGGAAAGCTGGAGAAGGTGCAGAAGATCCTGCTCGCGTATCTGCTGGAAATTGACCGGATCTGTAAAAAACACAACATTAAATATTTCCTCGCGGGGGGCACGCTGCTCGGAGCGATCCGCCATCATGGCTTCATTCCCTGGGACGACGATGCAGATGTGATGATGCTGCGCGAGGACTACGACCGTTTCCTGGAGGTGGCGCGTGATGAGCTTCCGGAAAATATCTTCCTGCAGCTTCCGCACACGGAGAAGGGAAATTACAATCCGTTTACAAAGCTCCGCATCGATAACACCATGTTTGCGACAGAGTTTACCGGCCATTTTCTGTGGATGCACAACGGAATTTTCTTTGACATTCTGGCGCACGACCGGACCGGCCGCCATAAATGGTCGCAGAAGCTGCATCTGATGGCGACGATGCTGATGCGGTCGATCGTATTTAATAAGTGGGGCGATACCGATATCGCGGGCGGAGGCGGACACCCGGTCATCTGTAAGATCGTCGACAGGGTAAAATATCTGGTTCCGATGCGGTTTGCTCTCTGGGCGCAGAACCGCCTGCTGGAGTTTTACAAAAACAGGGAAACGGGTTACCTGTATGACGGGATGGGGCGCAACCTGAGCCGCGGGGCCTTTCCTGAAAAGTGGCTCGACGAGGCAGTGTATGTGGACTTTGAGGGATACAAGTTTCCGGTGCCGAAGGAGTACGACAAGTATCTTACGTATCTGTACGGGGACTACATGCAGATGATCCCGGTCAGCCTGCGCAGGACGAGCCACAGCATCGTGCTTATGGATCTGGGAGAATATGCAGATTTTTCGTGACGCTCCGGGCGGGCCGTTATCTGATCGGGGAATCTGGCCGGAGGGCGGATTTATTGGATAATATGGAGGAGACTGTATGCTTTCTGTAATTTTGCCGGCATACAACGAAGAAAAAATGATCAGCCGTGCGGCGGAAAGGATCAGTCAGATCCTGGGCGGGGCCGGGATCCCCTATGAGCTGGTATTTGTGAACGACGGCTCAAAAGACCGGACCTGGGAGGAGATCGAGAAGGCGGCAGCCAGGGATCCGAATGTGACGGGCGTCTGTTTTTCGCGGAATTTCGGGAAAGAGGCCGCCATGTTTGCGGGTCTGGCGGACGCGGCGGGAGACTGCTGTGCCGTGATGGACTGCGATCTGCAGCACCCGCCGGAGACGCTTGTGGAAATGTACCGTCTCTGGGAGCAGGGATACGAGGTCATCGAGGGCGTAAAGCACACCAGAGGCAAAGAGAGTGTGATGCACCGCGCCAGCGCGGGACTTTTTTACAAAATCATTTCCAGGGCAGTCAGGATCGATATGTCGCGCGCTTCCGATTTTAAACTGCTCGACCGGCGGGCGGTCGATGCGCTGCTCGCGATACCGGAGCGCAATACGTTTTTCCGGGCACTGTCCTCATGGATCGGATTTCGGACGGCCTCGGTGGAATTTGATGTGCAGGAGCGGACAGAAGGCCAGTCCAAGTGGTCTACCTGGTCGCTGATCCAGTATGCGGTGAAAAATATCGTGTCTTTTTCGACCGTCCCGATGCAGTGCGTGACGGTGGCGGGCGCGTTCGTCTTCCTGTTTGCCGTTGTACTTGGCATCCAGTCGCTTGTGCGCTACTTCAGCGGACATGCCGTTGAAGGCTTCACCACAGTGATCCTGCTGATCCTGATCATCGGAAGTGTGATCATGATCAGCCTCGGGATTATCGGGTACTATATCGCAAAAATTTATGAGGAAGTTAAGGGGCGGCCGCGATATCTGATCTCGCGCAGGCTCGGACACAAAAAGCCGGACGCCGGCGGGAAAGAGTGAGCTGGTATTTGTTGTATGGCGACGTACAGCGAATCAGTGCCATATTTTAAAGAGTACGCCGGCATTTGTTGCAGGGAAGCATACAGCAAACCGACGCCTACCTTTAAAGAGTACGCCGGTATTTGTTGTAGAGAAGCATACAGCAAACCGACGCCTATCTCTAAAGAGCGGGAGGCTGCCATATGAAGGAAGGTTCGGTAAACCTGTGATCCGTAGTCTGCCGGAAATGGGATGAAAACGGCAGATGCAGGTGTCTGTGTCTGCACAGACACCGGGAGACACAGAATAAGCGGAAAACCGCCGCTTTGGGAGGGATTCGGAAAAACAGACAGAATATACCCGTCTGACCGGAAATATACTGTACGGAAGAAAAATACCGCTGTGTATCTGCAGATTTCCGGCCGGAAGCCGATACTATCCTGCGCAGATCCGGTCAGGAACTGGCATATTCCGGCATAGTGCCGGTGAGGACGTGATGCATTCCTGCGCGGCTCTGCTCAGGATTTGGTATATTCCGGCATAGTGTCGGTGAGGATCTGACGCCTTCCTGCACAGCTCTGTTCAGAATCTGGCATATTCTGATACGGCGTCGGCCGGAATCCGGCACTTGCGGACAGAAGCAGAGCCTGCCGGATATGCAGAAGGCACAGGCGGCAAAGGCGGGATAATATGAATTATATCTGGGGTGCGATGATACTTACCGGAGTGATCTATGGAACTCTGACGGGGCATATAGACACAGTTTCTGATGCAATGCTGAGTTCGTCAAAAGAGGCAGTCACACTGTGCATCACGATGCTCGGTGTCATGGGATTGTGGATGGGATTAATGGAAATAGCGAAAGATGCGGGGCTGATCCGGACAATTTCAAGACGGATACAGCCCCTGATTCATTTTCTGTTTCCGAAACTTCCCATGGATCATCCGGCGGCAGAACATATTACGACAAATATGGTAGCGAATTTTCTCGGACTCGGCTGGGCGGCGACCCCGGCGGGGCTGAAAGCGATGGAGAGCCTGGCCGAGCTGGAGGAGGAGCGGAGGGCAGAGGCCGAAACCGAGCGGGGGACGAACACGGCACAGCAGATGGCAGATGCGGTACAGCCGTCGGACAGATATCAGATGGGGGATGAAAGAGCAAGCGCGCGAAGAAAAAAGAACAGACACGCGCGAAGGACAGCAGCGGAGCGGCGGGTTGCAAATGCGGTACAGGAGCCGGACAGATACCGGGCGGAGAAAGGACACATGCGGAAGATGAAAACGGCGCAGCGGGCGGCATACGAGGCACAACAGACAGCAGAAACAGCGCAGCAGGCAGCAGGTGCGAAGCGCAGACGGAAAGTACCTGCCGTGCCCCGCGGTGTGGCCAGCAACGAGATGTGTACCTTCCTGATCCTGAACATTTCTTCCCTGCAGCTGATCCCCGTCAACGTCATCGCCTACCGCGCGCAGTACGGCAGTGTGAATCCCACGGCGATCGTCGGGCCCGGAATCGTGGCGACAGCAGTGAGTACGCTGGCGGCGGTGATGTTCTGCAAGACGATGGACAAGATGCAAGATTCCATCAGATTAGATAAAATGAATTAAAACAGATAAAAACTATTTAAATCGGATAAAAACTATTTAAATTTGGTAAAGATATGATATAATGGTTAAAAATATAGATTGGAGATTAAAGATGTTAAAAGCAGAAGATATATTCAGACCAGGGGCATTTCCTGAGTACACATATATATCAAGGACGTCAGCGAATTCTGGACTCACATATGAGTTCCGTTTAAACCAGGCAATTAAGGTGTCTGGATTTTTGACATCTTTGGTGGGTCCATCCAAAATGGGTAAAACAATATTATGTGAGAAAGTAATTGGATTAGAACATATTGTGGAGATATCAGGTGCGGATTTTGATGAGGGGACAGATTTCTGGAAGCTGGTAGCTGCAAAGGCTGGTCTGTCCTACGAAGGGCAGTTTACATCGGAACAGGAGATTACAGAGGTTGGAAGTAAATTTTCTAAAAAGGAAACCTTTGCGCTGACTAAGGACAAGATAATCGATTATTACAAAGAAAAAGAATTGGTGTTGGTCATTGATGATTTCCATTATGCACCGGAAGTGAAAAGAATGCAGATTGCTCAGCAGTTAAAAGACGCGATTCGCAGAGGATTTAAGACAATTGTCGTTTCTCTTCCGCATAGGGCAGATGAGGCTATTCGACAGAATGCAGATCTTTCCGGCAGACTGAGTCTGATTAATATGGAGCCCTGGACAGTTAAGGATCTGGAGCAGATAGCAAAAGTTGGTTTTGAACAATTAGGTATATCTATTGACACTTCAATCGCAGGCCAGATTGCAGTTGAAAGCTTAACGTCACCTCAATTAATGCAGTATATTTGCTTAAACATCTGCACAATATTGGAGATGGACAGAAAAGGGTGCAATGCGGTCAAACAAGAAATTCTGGAAACCGCATATCGATATACAACTGCGAATTTTGAATATGGAGAAGTTATTTCGCTTATGAAAAAAGGCCCAAATACAAGGGGAAAATCCAGAAATAAATTTCGTACAAAAGAGGGATACGAATATGATATGTATGAATTGATCGTAAAATCGATTGCAGAAAATCCGCCGATTATGCAATTAGAATTTGAAGAGGTAAAAGGCAGAATCTATAATTTACTTGCCGATGGCTGTGAAAAACCGAAGCCTCAGGCAATAAGGGACGGTCTGGCAAAGCTTCAGGAACTGTTGGGTGGAAGGGAAGATATTTTCAGAGTGCTGGAATGGAAGGAAAGGGTTTTATATATATTAGATCCATTATTTTTGTTCTATTTACGCTGGGGGAGGTAAAAGTGAATGTCGAAAGAAATCAGCGGTATACAGGAAGCGATAGAGAGAATTCAAGAGTGCAGTTCCCCGGAAGCCTTCGACGATATGAAGCACCAGCTGAAAGCGTATATGAAAAGAACAGGTATGGGAGCAGAATGCATATCGGAGCTGGAAAAACGTGCGTTTTATTATGTGAATGAATATTCAGAAAAGGATACGAGTCGGAGCATCAAGGAGGCAAAAGAACGTGTAATCCAATATATTTATGAAAAAATGGCTAAAAAACCCGGAGAAAATAATCTTTTATCTGTATTGGAAAATTACTACTATTTTCTGGAAAGCCTTTTGGAAAGGGAACCGGATAAAAGGGGCGGCATTCAAAAGAATCATTTAGATGCGATCAGAATCAGAAATGAATATGACGTCCAGTTTTTACTGTATGCGTACTTAAAGCCTCTTTATCCTGAGGCACGGTTAGAAGTCAGTGAAGATACAGGCTATAGTACAGTTCGGACAGATATTTACATTGAGCCTGATAAAGTAATCGAGATAAAATGCAGTCGGGAGAATATGAAGGTGAAAAAGCTTATTGAAGAAATTGAGGCAGATATTATACATTATTCAGTTTCAAATATATATTTTTTTATATATGATAAAGAAAAAATAATCGAAAATCCAATAGTTTTGAAAAACCATTTGGAGAAGAAAACAAAGGAAAAACAGGTACGTATTATTATTCATCAGCCAAGGCGCCTATAGTCGCTTCTGCCAGTACTGTGAAAGTACAGGAATTGGGAGTCTTCCGCAGCGGCAGGAGGCGTCTGCCTTAAATCGCCGGGAATGCATCAAAATTCAGAAGTAAAATAAGTCAGTCCTGAAGTTTTTTCATGCAGATCCAGTAGTTTCTGTCGCCTGTGTTTCCGGCGCGGCTCATCCGGCGATCCAGATCGTTTTTTGCGGCACACCAGTCTGCCCGGATGCGTCCCAGCTCCAGGCAGCGCGTGGCTTCCGCAAGCATTTCTGTTCCTGCCCCCAGAGCCTGCATTCTGTCCAGCAGAGCTTTCGCCGCCTTGTCGTAGGGCGGATTCAGGAAGCTTTTTGTATTGGCGAGATATTTCAGGTCGAAGATCCGGCTTCCTTCGGCGGCGGGCAGGAAGCGGGCCTCCTCTGAAGTATCCTCCAGGTGCAGATAGTACAGGGACGCATACTCCTTTCCTTCTGCGTTCCGGATGATACGTCCGAGACGCTGGATACGCTGGCGCTGCATGGAAGTGCCGGAGAGGA
>CANRBX010000024.1 GCA_947628955.1 uncultured Lachnospiraceae bacterium
GCAGCTGGCCGTGGAGTACGGCGCGGCCCACGGCGCGCTGGCGATGACGACGCCGGGCGACACCACGATGGCGAGCAGGAAGGAAGTAGAGGCCATCATGGGCGGCACAGGCGCGCGCGTGCAGAGGTAAACGGCTGTCCGGCTGCGAATGCCGTTGTGAGCGAAAAGTGTGTGAATGAGGGAGAACTCCCGCAGAGTTAATGAAGACAGAGCTGTTGTCAGACAGGGACGGCAGCTCTGTCTTTGCACACTAAGAAAAACTCTGAGTCTGGTACATTTTGAGAGAAGGCCCCTCATTTAAAGCTGCTTTATTAATTGTTTTATGCCGCCTGCTTATAATCGATCACCGCAATCTCCTGCATCATTTTTTTTGCCGTATTGACAATGATTTCCAGCCTTTCAGCAACTTCATCGGTGTAATATTTCTCGCCGCACTGATCACATTCAAGGCACGGTACATTCTTGACTACGATGATACAGCCTTTATAATTCACAACATGGGTTGTGGTACTCTGGACAGTAGTTGTATTTTTACAAAACATACACATATTTATTTTCCCTTTCTTCTGGTTTTCAAACTTCTCCAGGGCCTTTTGCCGGAGATTTTTTATTTTGACAGGCACAAATAAATATTCTCATTGTCAAAAAGAATTACTGTTGGCTGATTATAAAGTCGGTCAATTATCCTGATATTTTCGATAAACGGATGCGTGCAGCAATCTTTACTGCTTATCAAACGTTTTATTGTTTGCCCGGCTTTTTTAGAATTATGCTGTTCCAGAGTATTTCCGGCATCGACCAGGAACTCATCAATTGGTGATTTGTTAATGACTGGTATTTTTGCAATAATATTTCCTGCATTTTCGCTGAAATTTGCCAGGCCATTTCGCAGATGTGACTGTACAGAAGAATTTGCATTATTCTCCAGTTTGTTATAACACTCCGTATAGAGTTCTCGATATTCAAAAGAATATTGTTTCATTTTCCGGACAATGCTGCCAAGATATCCATTATCATAATTGCCAAGCAGCATCACTTCCAGAAAAGATGAAAAACCATGTAAATATACTGAAAGCTGGTATTCCCTGAAATCGGGGATTAATTTTCTTATCTTGTTTTTTATATCCTGATCTCTGAGGATAATATTAGAGTCCTGAACAATCTTTTGTATCCGAGCACGATAGAATTTTATATCCTCTTCGGACTTTTGTTTAATATCCTGTACTTTTAAGTGCATATTGGATTTATACATACTATTATTCCAATTATATTTATAATTGTTGAGAATATCTGCAAGGAAAGTTAAGTTTCCTCTTTGTTCAGCCTTCTTGCCTGATTGAAGAAAATCCAGTATTTCCTTCTGCGTTTCCTGAATATCTCCAAGTTGTTTTTCAATGCCCGTCAATGCTGCCGCTATAAATAGTGTTGCCGGATTAAAGGGCATCACGGTGCTTGCTGTAAGTGAATCTCCATTTACAGCCACCCATCTCGCCTGTGCGAGGTCACCATTATCTTTTAAAATAGTTCCTAATTTTCCAATTCCATCTTTGGAATCCAGTAATTTTCCAGAGACCCCATTCTTGAAAACAGCCCGATATAATGTCTCTCCGCGGTTTGTCTCCATGGTCTGAGTGACTGTGCGAAAAGCAGGTGATAACGAAGACAATCCGGCACCTAATGCAGCAATTCCGTTAAAAGGAATACGCATATATTCCGTCATATTTTCCCTGTCATCTGGATCAAGCGGATAGTATTCCACATTAATTAAAGATTTATCCTTATCATCTTTTGTCAATTGTGTACCATCCTGATCTGAATCGGCTTTTTCAGTTTCATATCTTTTTATAGCATTTTCTCTCATTTCCATCACTGCTGCTACCCTCCGGTATATTAACCACTAAATCCTGAAATACCTGTATATTTCCCGATAATTCTGCCATCGATATCAGTTTCCTGATACAATTGTAATTCCTGTCGGTATCTGCGTCAATTAGTATAATTGCAGATTTGTAATTATTAACCGGGAACGCTCCTGATTTTCTCACATATATTACAGCAGCTGAGAAAAAAGGAGAGACAAAATGTTAAAGAAAATTCTTTCATTTACACTTGCGGCAGTTCTGGGTTTCGGCGCGTTTCCCTGCGCAGCTCTGGCAGAGGAGCGAACGGAGGTTACACTGAATGAAGTGGCGCACTCGATTTTTTATGCGCCACAGTACGCGGCGATCGAGCTGGGTTATTTTGAAGAGGAAGGGATTGACCTGACGCTTGTCACGGGCTTTGGCGCGGATAAGACCATGACTGCGCTGCTCTCGGGCGAGGCGGATATCGGATTCATGGGCTCGGAGGCTTCTATTTACACATACAGCGGCGGCGCCTCCGACGTGCCGGTCAATTTCGCGCAGCTTACACAGCGCGCGGGCAATTTCCTGGTGGCACGCGAAGAGATGCCGGACTTCACATGGACTGATCTGAAGGGGAAGGACGTTCTGGGCGGACGAAGGGGCGGCATGCCGGAGATGGTCTTTGAGTACATTCTGAAGGCGAACGGCATTGATCCGCAGACAGACCTGAATATTGACCAGTCGATAGACTTTGGCTCGACTGCGGCCGCATTCTCCGGCGGCCAGGGAGAGTTTACGGTAGAGTTATAATAGATACTACACCCATCAGACAAAAGAAAAACCGCTGATCTTGTGCGTATCTTTATCGACATGGATTTCTTTCACAATTCTCTTCCAGAAAGCATTCTTGTGTTCTGTGTCCAGCATCTTATATAATTCACGCCAATTCCCGGAAACCTCTTCCTGCAGCTTCTTATATTTTTCCAGATCATAGATCTGAGCATCCCCGGATTCTGCCTGCAGCGCTTTTTCCAGTTCAATATATTGGCTGTCATAGTATTCTGCTGTAATACGGCCTTTTTGGAAGAGAATGTTCAGACGATCCATTTCCGCGCGGATGGCGGGGACTTTACTGACTTTTGCACCAGATCTGTTCCGGATGTCAGCAGCCACATTCGTAATGGCGGGGCATATATGCTCCAGCATATACTCTTCGACAACTCCCTCAGTGATACAGGGAGACCGATGTGGGTCAAATTTTCTGGCACATCTGTACCGCTTGTAAAATGTGACAGTTCCGTCCTTGCAGCTGTTCTTTTTTCGAAATCCGGTGAGTATTCCGCCGCAGACCGGACAGACGATCAGCCCGGAAAAGATATATGCTTCACTCGTATGCGGATAGCTCCTGGTATCGGAGGTATTTTTGATCATGTCAAACTGTTCCTTTGTGATATAGGCCGGATAGAAATCGGGCATATTGCGGTAGACCCCTGTGTACAGCTCTGCTGACAGCACTCGGTTTATCTGGTACACAGTAGGTTTCCTGCAATGAGTGCCGTATCTGTTCATGATGTGCGCAATGGTCTTACGTTTGGAGAAACAGGAGAAGTAGAAGTCGAATATCTCGTTCACGATACATTCCGTCTCAGGATCCTTCTGCAGTTTCTTATCAACAGAAATATATCCGTATGGAGCCGCACCGGTAATATGCTCACCGTTTCGGACTTTATGCTCAAGGACAACCTTGATCCGTTCGCCTGTCCGGTCACACTCATTCTGTGCGACGGCCAGCATGATATTGACCACCATCTGGCCGTTGGCTGTGGAAGTGTCATAATCCTCGAAGATGGTTTTCCAATAACAATGATGTTTTTCAAGGATCTCCTGCGTGGCCTGATATTCCTTGATGTTGCGGAACCAGCGGTCGAGTTTTGTCACGAGGATGATATCAATCCTGTCTTCCTCCACATCATGCAGCAGGCGCAGCAGGGCCGGACGTTTGCTGACCGGCTTTCGGGCAGAGACACCCTCATCTGCGTAGGTGCCGACGATTTCATAGCCCATCCGGTCAGCGTACTCGGTCAGGTCCCTGATCTGTGCAGGCAGAGACAGGCCGTTTATAAATTGTTCCTCAGTGGATACGCGCGGATACAGCGCACAGCGTAGATGTTTCATGTAATCCCCTCCGGGCTGTTCGAGTAAGCATATAATAACCTGGTTAAAGTAAAAGACACCCATACAAATATATGTATGAGTGCCTTTCAACTATAATTAATATGGTTCTCTCGATGCAGGTATATTACTATATGGGAAAAAGTATTACAATATTTATAGCAGTTTTTTACATGTTTAACTGCAAATTATCAATATAAAAATAAAAAGCACTATTTTCGTCTGAACCATATAAATTATGCTATTTATCAAACTTACTATCCGTCTGATTTTAACAAAAGTATTGAATCTCTCCAAAATAGTCGAGCCATTTCCGAATTATTTCTGTACTTCTGGCTTCCAGCATCCGCATTATATTCTTTAATGTTTTCTCTGGTATTTTTGAGTTGTTATGGCATAAATAGCACTTTCCGTTTTTGGTGATCCAGATTTTTGTGGAGTTCGCTGTGGGGCTCCCTTCTGACACATGAACATGTATAGGTTCCAGTGGTTTATTTTCATTAGTCCAGAAATATACCCAGTAAGAGCCGAGCCTAAAGATTTGAGGCACTGTCAAATCCTCCTTCCTGCGAAAATTCCATGATTAAGTGAGCGGAGGATTCAATAATCTCCTGAAACTTTGCGATATCCTCCGGTGAATATGCATAAATATCTTCCCATTTATACGAAGGGAGCCAACAAGTGGCATGCTTAAAGCAAACTTTTTCATCGGGTGTTTCAATATATACTTTCACCCTTCCATCTGGTTTCATCTCTGAGTGCACGATTTCTGTGTTATCATTAAGTGTCATATACGGATACATCATGATTCAATTCCTCCTTACCTCATATCACTCTGAAGAACAACAGCCTTTCCGGGCACATGTATTTCATTAAATTTTATCAGACCGAGAAAAGATTTTCAACAAAGAATCCAGGAAAGAGGAAGGGCTTGATCAGGATGGCGGCAGGAAACCAGGCAAGGTGTACAACCAGACAGGAATACCATGAAAGAGGGGTGGTGATATGGAATTAGAAAAAAAGATCATTGCAATTATCATAAACCTTCTGGAACATCAGGAGGATGTGAAGATCGAGTATAGGCTCGAAAAGAACAGGACCCCGGAAGCCTGGGCCCGCCGGCCAGATCCGCCGGTCGGATGAACCTTGAAAAGCAGATATTGTACAAAAATCCTTGCTTTATAGATGCAGGAATGCATATAACACTGTTGAATTTGAGCCGGGGGCGACGACTCTGGAGCAGGAGGGCGTGGGGTATGTTGTTGCCTCGCTCGGTACGGATTCCGGTTATGTGCCGTACACGGCCTACTGTGCAAAGACTGGATATATGGAGGAGCACCCGGAGGTGATCCAGGCGTTTACGAACGCGCTTCAGAAGGGGATGGACTACGTCAGTACACACACGCCGGAAGAGATCGCGGAGACGATCGCTCCGCAGTTTGCGGAGACAGACCTGGAGACGATCACGGCGATCGTGAAAAGATATTATGAGCAGGATACCTGGAAGGAGGATCTGATTTTCGGGCAGGAGAGCTTCGAACTGCTGCTGGATATCCTGGAGAGTGCAGGGGAACTCGAATCGCGTGTGCCGTATGAGGATCTGGTGACGACGACATTTGCCGCGGAGGCCGCACACAGTGCTTCAGAGGCCGCAGAACAATAAATTTACGGTTGCGGAACAGTAAATCTGCGGCTGCAGGACTAGATTTACGGCTGCAGGGAGCAGCGCCCGGAAGAAAGGTTTTTGGGAGGAAGACCCGAATATTTTTCTTGCCTGCTGTAAAAATTTGTGATAGGATGAGGACGCGCACCGGGAGGATGGCCTGCCGGTGTGTATGTCTGCGGACCGGCCGTTCTGCGCGGTATTGTGAAATGCCGGGTGGGCTGCACAGCGCATGAGGTGCCGGGCAGGCTGCGCGGCAGCATAAAATGACAGGTACCTGCACAGCGCATGAGGTGCCAGACAGGCTGCACGGCAGCATAAAATGACAGGTGCCTGCACAGCGCAAGGGGTGCCGGGCGGGCCGCATGACAATCATACCGGGAGAGGATCGGATCATATTTGGCGAAGGCAAATCATAACCATCAGAAGAAAATAGCGGTTATCAATGATTTTTCGGGGTTCGGGCGGTGCTCGATCGCGGTGGCGCTTCCCATCATATCAGCGATGCGGATCCAGTGCTGTCCGCTGCCGACCTCCATTTTCTCAAACCATACCGGGTTTGAGAGTTATTTTTTTGAAGACTATACCTCGCGGATGCCGGCTTACATGGAAGAATGGAAGAAGCTGGGACTGGAGTTCTGTGGCATCAGCAGCGGATTTCTGGGCTCGAAAGAACAGATTCAGCTTGTGATCCGCTTTTTTCAGGAATTTGGAAAGAAAGATACGATCATCGTCGTGGATCCGGTGATGGGTGATTACGGGAAGCCATATCCCACCTACACACAGGATATGTGCGCAGAGATGAAGCGGCTCGTGACGTATGCGGATATTCTGACGCCGAATCTGACGGAGGCCTGCATTCTGACGGACATGCCGTACCATGCAGACCGCTGGAGAATGAAAGAGGTTGTTGAGCTGGCGGAGAAGCTGAGTGAGATGGGGCCGGATCGTGTCGTGATCACCGGCATTCCGCAGGGAGAGTTTATTGCGAATTACTGTTATGAGCGGGGAGTGCCGGGCAAGATCCGCAGGACGCACCGGGTGGGCACGCAGCGCTCCGGCACCGGAGACATCTTTGCGGCGATTATTGCGGCTGACGCGGTGAATGGCGTGCCGTTCCAGGATTCCGTGCGCAAGGCCTCGCTCTTTATCAAGCGCTGCATCGAGCGCTCCATCGAGATGGATCTGCCGCTGACGGACGGCGTCTGCTTCGAGGAGGTCCTGCACAGGCTGTCGTGAGAGCGGGTGTTTCCCGGGGCAGAGCCGGATCGCCGCGCGCCGGGTCACGCATGGAAGTGCATCACCGTGCGCCGGGTCACTGGCCGGAGAGAAGCGCCGGGGATGCAAAGCGGCGGACCGGGCAGAAAGCAAATCAGAAAGGAAGAATGACCGATGAAACACAGGGCAATGACTATTTTGTACGAGGTGCACGATAATCTGTATGTCAATCTCACAAATCAGTGCCCGTGCGCCTGCACATTCTGTCTGCGGCAGACGCGTGAGAGCATGGAGGAATCCGGGCCGCTCTGGCTGGAGCACACGCCGTCCGTGGATGAGGTGCTGAAAGAGTTCGATAAGTTTGACATGGACAAGTACCGGGAGGTTGTGTTCTGCGGTTTCGGCGAGCCAACCGAGGCGCTGGATGCGCTTCTTGTGACGGCCCGCTTTGTCAAAGAGCGCTGGAACAAATCGATCCGCATCAATACGAACGGTCTGGGCAGCCTGATCAATGGAAAGAATATCGCCCCCCTGTTTGAGGGGCTGATCGACACCGTGTCTGTCAGCCTGAACACGCCGGATGCGCAGAAGTATCTCGAACTGGTGCGCCCGAAGTTCGGGGAGCAGTCTTATGATGCAATGCTTGAGTTTGCAAAAGAGTGCACCAGGTATGTGCCGGATGTGGTGATGACGACAGTCGCCACGACGCTGAGTGCGAAGGAAGAAGATCAGTGCCGGGCGATCTGTGAGCGTCTGGGCGTGCGGTACAGGATCCGCCCCTGGGAGGACTGAGCGCGGCTGCGCAGGCCTGTCCGTACATTTGCAGGCGGAAAGTACTGTTCAGACCAGGCCGAAGCACTTGCTGCTGAGGCCGTAAGAAAGTGATTCAATGCCGTAGAAATTCCTGTAAAATTATTTTTCAGACAAGTGTTGCAGAATTCGGAAAAGTGTGGCATAATATAGGCGCAAGGCCAGGTTTTATGCTATGAGGATTATGCTATGACTGGAAATAAATTAAAAGTGAAGATGCTGGGCGGTTTCTCTCTCTTTCTTGACGGACGCGAGATCGCCCTGGACAGAAACACGACGTCCAAGTCAATGCAGCTTCTGCAGCTGCTTTTTATTAATGTAGAGAGCGGAGGGATTGCGAAGACCAGTCTTGCGGACGCACTGTACGGCCGCGAGGAGGTAGAGAATAAAAACGGAAGTCTGAACAACACGATCTTTCGTCTCAAAAAACAGCTAAAATCCGCGGGATTCCCGGACGCAGGCTATGTCGTCATCAAAAGAGGCATGTGCCGCTGGGAGGATGAAGCGATTCCGGTGGAGGTCGACGCCCTCGAGTTTGAGAGGCTGATCCAGGAGGGGCGTGAAAAGACGGACCGGGATGAAAAGATGGAGCTTTTTCTGAGGGCCTGCAGGCTTTACACCGGTGAGTTCCTTCCGAGCATGATCGGCGAGGACTGGGTGGCCGTGCGCAACGTCCGCTATCAGGACATGTACGCGGAGAGCCTCCAGCAGCTGTGCGAATGGCTGCAGGAGAAGGGCCGTTTTGAGGATATTTTTCAGCTCAGCAGTACAGCGGCGAGTATTTATCCGTTTAATGACTGGGCGCTCTGGCAGATTGACAGCCTGATCATGATGTCGCGTTACCGTGAGGCCATGGCGATCTATGAGAGAGTGACGAAGCTGTTCTTTGACGAACTCGGACTGCCGCCATCGCCGGAGATGCTGAGCCGTGCGCGCCTGATGGCCGACCGGATCTCGCAGTCTTCCGGGGTCATCCAGGATATCAGGCAGAGGATCCGCGAGAGGGAGAGGATGCCGGGGGCGTATTACTGTACGTACCCGAGCTTTGTCGATATCTATCATGTGATCAGCCGCATGATGGAGCGGAACGGGATGTCTGTCTATCTGATGCTCTGCACGCTGAAGTATACGGGCGACGGTGCCGTGTCGGAGGAGCGCGAGCAGGAGATATCCGATTCGCTGAGAATATCGATTATGGAAGTGCTCCGCAGAGGAGATTTCTATACGCGCTATAACCGTCAGCAGTTTCTGATCATGCTGCCGGAGATCACGCAGGAGAACTGTGCGAAGGTTTCCGCCAGGATCGACCGCTGGTTCAGCAAGAAAATGCGCAGAAACGATTACCAGGTAAATTATTATGTTGCCTCAGTAGCAGAGCTCGACGAGAACATATCGGACGACAGCCGGGCGAATGACAAAATGTACAAGTTCCGGGATGAGAACAATCTTTGGGGGGCGGGCAGCAAACAAGAACAATAAAAGGAGAGAAGCATTTGAACGACCATAGTTTTTTTACCATTGGCATGACGGCCCCAAATCTTATGGTGGTATGTCTGGACGCCCCGGTAGGAGCCGGAGAACCGGGAAGGCTGTACAGCTGTTACAGCACGGAGCCGCTGAAATTTGAGGACGAGAATCAGCTGCTCCTGCTGATGGAGCAGGTGATGGACAGCATTAATTTCCCGCAGTCATCGGCGTCTCTGCGGAATTACGGCGCAAAAGAGCAGCCGCAGAAGCATGAAAAGCCCCCGAAGGTGATGGAGCAGCGGGAGCTGCTCAATTTCCGCGGATCGGTGGGCACGTATGCGATCCGGGTGCAGTACCGCCAGAATGCGACATGGCAGGGTGAGATTTTATGGTTGGAACAGAACATGGTCAGAAGCTTCAGCAGTGAGCTGGAAATGCTGAAGCTGATGGATAATATGCGATAGGAAGGGCCGGCTGGAGCTGCGGAAGGTGCAGAACCGCCGGCTTCGTTTTTGTACGGCAGATACCGGACCGCCGGCCTGCTTTTTGTACGGCAGGTGGAGAATGATCGGCTCCGCTGTTTATACGGCAGGTGCGCAGTCACTGATTTTGATGTTGGTGAGGCAGGAACCGGATCGCCGGTTCTGTTGTTTGTGCGGCGAAAATCCTGCCGCGGCGCGCAAAGACCTATTTTGGTCTCGTGGAAGGCCTCGTGTGCGGGTCTTGCGCGTCATTTGGAAATTCATGGTAAGGGGGAAGGGTTAGTTATGCGCGTTACGGATGCGGTAAAGGCGATACGTCCGGGCCGGAGGCGGGCGGCGGGACATGCGGCGCTCTCCACGGTCTGGAGCGAACAGGAACCCGGCAGGACGCCGGACGAGTATCCGCGCCCGCAGCTTCGCAGGGACAACTGGAGCTGCCTGAACGGGCTGTGGAAATATGCTTTTACGGATCATGCGGACCGGCCGGCGGTATTTGACGGGGAAATCCTGGTGCCGTTTTCGCCGGAATGCGCGCGCTCCGGCGTACTCCGGCGCCTGGAGCCGGGCCGGTATCTCTGGTACTTCCGCACGGTGTTTCTGCGCGGGATCCCGTCGGGAAAAAGGCTTCTGCTCCATTTCGGGGCGGTGGACGAGCGCTGTGCGGTCTGGTGGAACGGAAATCTGCTGGGCAGGCACCGGAACGGCTATCTCGCCTTTTCGTTTGATGTGACAGATTACATCCGCGAGGGATGCAACACGCTCTGGGTGCGCGTGCAGGACGGCACAGACAGCGAGGACTGCTGCAGGGGAAAGCAGACGCTGAACCCGGGCGGCATGTTTTACACGGCGCACAGCGGCATCTGGCAGACGGTGTGGCTGGAATGGGTGCCGGAGAATTACATCCGCAGGATGAAGATCACGCCGCTGTTTGACTCGTGCGAGGTGCGCATCGAGCTGGAGCTCGCGCGGCCGGAGCCGGCGGAGATCCTGGTTCGCGGAGAGAGCACTGCGTATCTGCACCGGGTCGGACGGGACGATTTCCGGGAGGTGCGGGAGAAAAAAGGCTCCTGCCCCGGGAGCGTGAGCGTCTCGGCGCAGGTCGCGCTGCCTGAACTGTGCCCCTGGAGCCCGGAGCGTCCGTTTCTGTATGATCTGGAGATCCGGGCCGGGGAGGACAGCGTCAGGAGCTATTTTGCGATGCGCAAATTCTCCGTCGGAACCGACGGCCGTGGATTCCCGAGGCTGATGCTGAACAACCGGCCGTATTTTTTCAACGGGGTGCTCGACCAGGGCTACTGGCCGGAAAGTCTCTGCACGCCGCCGTCCGACGAGGCGATGATCTTTGACATTTCCGGAATGAAGGAGCTCGGCTTTAATATGCTGCGCAAGCATATCAAGATAGAACCGATGCGCTGGTACTACCACTGTGACCGTATCGGCATGGTGGTGTGGCAGGATATGGTAAACGGAGGGGAACCGCTGAATCTGCCCTTTGTCTGCTATCTCCCGACCATGTTTCCCTTTGTCACCACGCGCGTGAAGGACGGCTTCTACCGGCTGTTCGGTCGGAAGGACAGGGCGGCGCGCCTGCGCTGGGAGGAAGACTGCATGGCGGCGGCCGCGCAGCTGGAGAACTGCCCGTGCATCGGCATGTGGGTTCTGTTTAATGAGGGCTGGGGGCAGTTTGACGCGCTTCGGATCACGGAGCGCATCCGGAAGGCCGATCCCACCCGGCCTGTGGACCATGCGAGCGGCTGGTTTGACTAGGGCGGCGGGGATGTCAGGAGCGTGCACAACTATTTCCGCGTGCTGAAAGTGCAGAAGGACGCCCGCCCGTTTGTCATCTCGGAGTACGGCGGCCTTGCCTGCCCGGTGGCGGGCCACACTTATGCGGAGCGCACGTACGGATACCACAGCTGCAGGAGCCTTTCGGAGTTTGCCCGTTCTTTTGAAAAACTGCAGCAGCAGATCCGCGCTCTCGAGCAGAAAGGGCTTTCCGGCGCGGTCTACACGCAGGTCTCCGACATCGAGGAAGAGGTGAACGGCCTGTACACGTATGACCGCCGGATCTGCAAAGTGTCCGGTGGGCATAATTCGCAATAATTTGCTTGAGATTCATGCAGTAAAGTAGTAAAATAGACAATAATTGTTCAGAGCAGACGGAGGTTTCTCTGTGAAGGTGCTGAACAGACAGACAGTTGGCTGTACAGGAACGTTTTCAGGCATTAATTTCAGCTGCATCAGTAAAACTTATATTTTGGAGATTTTTTGTCTATGAAGAAAATGTTATTTGTATACAATCCGCGGTCGGGGAAGGGACTGATCCGGAACAGCCTTTCGGCGGTCATAGAGATATTTTCGGGGGCCGGATATGAGGTTACGGTCCACCCGACAAAGGCGGAGAACGACGCGAAAAGAGTCGTCAGGGACTGCGCGGCGGCGTATGAGCTGATCGCCTGCTGCGGCGGCGACGGGACGCTGGACGAGGTAGTCGCGGGGATGATGGACAGCGGGGTGCGGCGCACGATCGGATATATCCCGGCCGGCAGCACGAACGATTTCGGCAACAGCCTGGGGATCCCGAAGCAGATGGAGGAGGCCGCGGAGCTGATCGTGAGCGGCGGGATCTTCCACTGCGACATCGGCAGGATGAATGAGGACTACTTTGTGTATGTGGCTGCGTTCGGGGCATTTACGGACGTATCCTACCAGACCAATCAGGATATGAAGAACATGCTCGGCCATGCGGCGTACCTGCTGGAGGGCATGAAGCGCATGGGCACATGGAAGAGCAAATGGCTCCGTGTGGAGAGCGAAGAATATACCGACGAGGGGGAATTTGTATTCGGCATGATCACAAACTCCAACTCTGTCGGAGGGATCCGGGGACTGCCCGGGAACGACGTGGAGCTGAACGACGGCCTGTTCGAGGTGATGCTGGTGCGCAACCCGCAGAATCTGAGCGACTGGCAGGACATCATCACTGCTGTCCTGACGAGGGAGGAATCCGCCGGAAATGTGGTGCGCTTTAAGACGGACCGGCTGAAGCTCATCTCGAAGGAGCCGATCGCGTGGACGCGCGACGGAGAAAACGGGGGCGAGCACACGGAGGTGGAGCTGGTCAATCTGCAGCAGGTGCTGGACATTGTCGTGGCGGCGGGCATGGAGCCCGTGATGCATGAGCTGCATGCATGACCAGGACGGACAGGCGCGGCGGCAGAGGCATACAGATGCCAGCCGGGGCAGCACTGTAAACCCGGAAAACAGATTCTGACACACGGTGAAATATATATATGAAGGGAGAACGATATGTTATATGCAGGCATTGACCTGGGCACGTCGGCAGTGAAGCTGCTGCTGATGGATGAGACAGGAAAGATT
This sequence comes from uncultured Lachnospiraceae bacterium, assembly GCA_947628955.1. Lineage (GTDB taxonomy): Bacteria > Bacillota > Clostridia > Lachnospirales > Lachnospiraceae > Choladousia. Next base: position 13,038 of record CANRBX010000024.1, read on the forward strand.
CTGAAGATTGTGTCGAAGGAGTATCCGATCTTCTTCCCGCATCCGGGCTGGTCGGAGCAGAGGCCGGAGGACTGGTATGAGCAGACGATGGCGGGCCTTGCGGAGCTGTTCGCGGACTGTGACAGGAGCCGGGTGGCCGGGATCAGTTTCGGCGGGCAGATGCACGGGCTCGTGATCCTCGACGAGAACGACCAGGTGATCCGCCCGGCGCTTCTGTGGAATGACGGCCGGACCTACGAAGAGTGCGACTACCTGAACAATGTGATCGGAAAGGAGAAGCTGTCCGAGTACACGGCGAACATCTCCTTTACCGGGTTTACCGCACCGAAGATCCTCTGGGTAAAAAATAAAGAGCCGGAGAATTTCGCGAAGATCGCGAAGATCATGCTTCCGAAGGACTATATCGCATACCGCCTTTCCGGCGTGCACTGCACGGATGTGTCCGACGCGTCCGGCATGCTGCTGTTTGATGTGAAGAACCGCTGCTGGTCGAAGGAGATGCTGGAGATCTGCGGGATCCGCGAGGAACAGATGGCGAAGATCTTCGAGAGCTATGAGCCTGTCGGCACGATCCTGCCGGAGCTCGCGGCGCAGCTGGGCATCCCGGAGACCGTGAAGATCGCGGCCGGCGCGGGCGACAATGCCGCTGCGGCAGTCGGGACGGGCACCGTCGGGGACGGCATGTGCAACATTTCGCTCGGGACGAGCGGAACCATCTTTATTTCCTCGGAGAAATTCGGCGTGGACAAGTTCAACGCGCTTCACGCGTTCGCGCACGCGGACGGGCATTACCACCTGATGGGCTGCATGCTCTCGGCCGCCTCCTGCAACAAATGGTGGATGGATGAGATCATCGGCACAAAGGACTACGCGGCGGAGCAGGCCGCGATCGGAAAGCTCGGCGAGAACCATGTGTTCTTCCTGCCGTACCTGATGGGAGAGCGCTCCCCGCACAATAACCCGAATGCCCGCGCGACGTTTATCGGCATGACGATGGACACGACGCGCGCGGACATGACGCAGGCCGTGCTCGAGGGCGTGGCGTTCGCGCTGAGAGATTCCCTGGAGGTGGCGAAGGCGCTCGGGCTTAAGATCGAGCGCACGAAGATCTGCGGCGGCGGCGCGAAGAGCCCGCTGTGGAAGAAGATCATCGCGAATGTGCTGAACCTCAGGGTGGATGTGATCGAGAGCGAGGAGGGGCCGGCGCTCGGGGGAGCGATGCTGGCGGCCGTGGCCTGCGGCGAGTTTGCCTCGGTGGAGGATGCTGCGGCGAAGCTCGTGCATATCATCGATACGGTAGAGCCGGATCCGGAGCTCGTGGAGAAGTACGAGGCGCGCTACGCGCAGTTTAAGGAGATCTATCCGGCATGTAAGGGACTGTTCGAGATCATACATTAGAACAGGACCATACATCAGGATCATACATCAGAATCATGCATCAGGATCATACATCAGGATCATATATATCCGGAATATCCGGATCATGCGTCGGCCGCATGGGGACGGCGGCGTCAGGCCTGACAGGAAGAATAAAATATAGGAAGAAAAGGAAACAAAACCATATAAGATGCAGGGAGGGGTACCTATGGAGATTAAAAAGGTGACAGATGCGGCGTTTGGCAAATATGGCCGTGTCGTCGGGAATATCGATTTCTCGGGGCTGGTTGAGAAGCTGGCCGAGACGCCGTGCCCGGCCGATACGGTGTACGAGCCGTCGGTGGAGCTTCTGGAGCAGCTTCCGGTGTTTGGCGAGCTGCAGACAAAGACGTACGGCGAGCTGCCGATCCAGATCGGATACTGCAACGGCAACAATTACAAGCTCAATGCGCTGGAGTATCACCGCTCATCCGAGATCAATGTGGCCGGCACGGACGCGATCCTTCTTGTCGGCTGGCAGCCGGACATCGCGGACGATGGGACGTATGACACGTCTCTGATCGAGGCGTTCCTGCTTCCGAAGGGAACGGCTGTGGAGGTGTACGCGACGACGCTTCACTATGCGCCGTGCAATGCACAGGAGGGCGGCTTCCGCGTGGCGATCGTGCTTCCGCGCGGCACGAATCTTCCCCTTGAGAAGGAGCATGCCGGCGGCGAGGACGCGAGGCTGACGGCGAAGAACAAATGGCTGATCGGACATCCGGAGGGCGGGCTTCCGGAGGGTTCCCCGCTGGGACTGGTCGGCGAGAACATCTGCCTGAAATAGCAGGGCGAACGGGCCCGCGTCCCCGGCAATGTTACGTGGCAGCGAGAAGCTGTTTACAAAATAAAATCTTTTGTATTAGGAGGATAAAGCAATGAACAACATCCCAAAAGTAAAAATCGGTATCGTGGCCGTAAGCCGCGACTGCTTCCCGGAATCCCTTTCTGTGAACAGAAGGAAGGCGCTTGTGGCAGCCTACAAGGCAAAATATGACGAGGCTGACATCTACGAGTGCCCGGTCTGTATCGTTGAGAGCGAGATTCACATGGTGCAGGCGCTCGAGGATGTCAAGGCCGCGGGCTGCAACGCTCTCGTGGTCTACCTTGGCAACTTCGGCCCGGAGATCTCCGAGACCCTTCTTGCAAAACACTTCGACGGCCCGTCGATGTTCATCGCGGCGGCGGAGGAGAGCCAGAACGACTTAAGCGACGGCCGCGGCGACGCATACTGCGGCATGCTCAACGCAAGCTACAATCTGAAGCTGAGAAATATCCGCGCCTACATTCCGGAGTATCCGGTGGGCACGGCGGATGAGTGCGCGGACATGATCCACGAGTTCATTCCGATCGCGCGGGCGATCGTCGGCCTGAAGGATCTGAAGATCATCAGCTTCGGTCCGCGTCCTCTGAATTTCCTGGCCTGCAACGCGCCGATCAAGCAGCTCTACAACCTCGGCGTGGAGATCGAGGAGAACTCCGAGCTTGACCTGTTCGAGGCTTTCAACAACCATGCGGGCGATCCGCGCATCGCCGATGTCGTGAAGGATATGGAGACAGAGCTCGGCGCGGGCAACAAGAAGCCTGAGGTTCTCGCGAAGCTGGCCCAGTATGAACTGACGCTGCTCGACTGGGTGGAGGCTCACAAGGGCTACCGGAAGTATGTGACGATCGCGGGCAAGTGCTGGCCGGCATTCCAGACTCAGTTTGGCTTTGTTCCGTGCTATGTCAACAGCCGCCTGACCGGAAGAGGCATTCCGGTATCCTGCGAGGTGGATATCTACGGCGCGCTCTCCGAGTTTATCGGCACCTGCGTCAGCAACGATATCGTTACCCTGCTTGACATCAACAACTCCGTGCCGGCAGACATGTACGAGGAGTCCATCAAGGGCAAATTCAACTACACGCACAAGGATACGTTCATGGGCTTCCACTGCGGCAATACCTGCTCTTCCAAGCTGACGAGCTTCAGCATGAAGTATCAGAAGATCATGGCCAGAAGCCTTCCGGTAGAGGTGACGAACGGAACGCTCGAGGGCGATATCGTTCCGGGCGACATCACGTTCTTCCGTCTGCAGAGCACGGCGGACAATATCCTCCGCGCGTACGTGGCACAGGGCGGGGTGCTTCCGGTTGCGACGAAGTCCTTCGGCGGCATCGGCGTGTTCGCGATCCCGGAGATGGGCCGCTTCTACCGCCATGTGCTGATCGAGGGCAACTACCCGCATCACGGCGCGGTTGCGTTCGGCCATCACGGCAAGGCCCTGTTCGAGGTCTTCAAGTATATCGGCGTATGCCCGGATCAGATCGGCTACAACCATCCGGCGGGCGTACCGTACAGGACAGAAAATCCGTTCGCATAAGCGTGCGCACGGCTGTCTGACAGCCCGGAGATCAGTCGGGGATGTTCCAGAAGCATCAAGGGGAGCATCCCCCTTTTTGACTTTTTACTGTAAAAGAGGCAGGTAAAGGAGCGTATTATGGAAAAGAAACTATTTGGAACACTGAAGGACGGGACGGAGGCCTCCCTGTATTCCTTCACAAACCGCAGCGGGATGACAATGGAAGTGACGGAGCTCGGCGCGTCGCTGGTGAACCTTCTGGTGCCGGACGCGGACGGAAAGCTCAGGGACGTCGTGCTCGGCTACGACACGCCGCAGGAATATCTCGACCACAACTGCTATTTCGGCACGGTCATCGGGCGCAGCGGCAACCGCATCGACAAGGCCAGATTTTCAATCGGGGGCAGGACGTACCAGCTGCCGGTCAACGACAATGAGAACAATCTTCACAGCGGCCCGGACGGCTATGAGAGGCGCATGTGGAGTGTGGAAGAGGTGAACGAGGCGGGAAACAGCATCCGCTTTGCGCTCGAGAGCCCGGACGGGGATCAGGGCTTCCCGGGGAACCTGAAGATTGCGGTTACCTACACGCTGACCGAGGATAACGAGGTGATCCTCCACTATGAAGGCTCGGCTGACGCGGACACGGTCGTGAATATGACGAACCATTCCTATTTCAACTTGGCGGGCCATGACAGCGGAAATATCGAGGGACACATCCTGCAGATCAACGCGCAGGCGTACACGCCGGTGCGCGATTACCAGTCGATCCCGACCGGGGAGATCGCTCCGGTTGAGGGGACGGTGTTTGACTTCCGCACGCCGAAGCCGATCGGGCAGGACATCGGCGCGGATTGCGAACAGCTTCACTTTGTGGGCGGCTATGACCACAATTTCGTGCTTTCCGACCGGACCGGTGAGATCAAAAAGATGGCGGAGACGTACTGCGCGGAGAGCGGCATCGTGATGGAGGCCTTTACAGACTGCTGCGGCATGCAGTTCTATGCAGGCAACGCGATCGGGGATCAGAAGGGCAAGAAGGGGGCATCCTACAAAAAGCGCGGCGGCTTCTGCCTGGAGGCGCACTATTACCCGAACGCGGTCAATCAGGCGAATTTCCCGTCGCCGGTCCTGAAAGCAGGCGACCCGTACGATTCGGTGACGAGCTACAAGTTTTCGGTGCGCAGGTGACAGCGAGGCATTCTGCGTGCAGGCAGGCCGTGAGTTTTCCGCGCGCAGATGAATGCAGGGGCTCCGGCGCGCGGATGCAGGAACATTCTGTCTGCTTTGCAGGACGCGCTGGCGCAGGGACAGCTTATTTTTGCAGAGATGTACGCTGCGAAGATGTGCGCTGCACAGATGCGCGGGATCGGAAAAGGAGAGGACGGCATGAACCGGAAGAAGAAAAGCTCTGCTCAAAAGCATACGGTTTACTGGGCGCTTGCCGGCCTGGCCGCCGCAGCGGCCCTGACTCTGTCCGGATGGAGGCATTATGCATCGGTGCTCGAGAAGAGCCGCTGGGACGAGGCTGTGAATGCGAAGGAGTACCAGCGGCACTATGTGATCATTCCGGACGATTCCGCATCCCAGCTCTGGCAGGATATCTATCAGAGCGCGTCGGCGGTCGCGGAGGAATACGACGCCTATGTGGAGCTGCTCGGGGACTGGGAGGCCGGCGACTACACGCCGCTGTCCTATATGGATATCGCCGTTGCGGCCCAGGTGGACGGGATCATCATCAAGCCGGACGGGACCGTGAACATGCGCAACGCGATCAATGCGGCGGACGAGGCGGGGATCCCGGTGGTCACGGTGATCAATGACGATACCGCGAGCAGCCGAAAGAGCTTTGTCGGCTTCAACAATTACCAGCTCGGGGCGGCATACGGCGAGGAGATCCTGCACTGCGTGGATGAGTCCACGCGGAAGATCACGGTACTGTTCAAGCGCGGAAACAGCGGGAACGAGCTGGTGTTTCAGAATCTGAAGACGGTGATCGAGGCGGGGCTGTCCGAGCAGCAGAAAAAGGATCTGGAGATCCAGTCCCTGACGATGACCGCACAGAGCACGTTCGATGCGGAGGAGGTCATCCGCGACCTGCTCAGGGATGAGGAGACGCGGCCGGACATCCTCGTCTGTATGAATGAGACGGACAGCGAGAGCGCCTACAACGCGATGGTGGACTACAACCAGGTGGGCAATGTCGACATCATCGGATACTACCAGTCGGAGACGATCCTGGACGCGATCGAGAAGGGGATCATCCCGATGGCGCTCACGCTCGACACGGAGCAGATGGGCCGCCACAGCATTGAGACCCTGGAAGAGTATTATACGATGGGCTATACAAGCAGCTACATGAGCGTTGACCTGAGCGTGATCACGAGAGAAAACGTAGAGGATTACCGGGGAACCGATGAGCAGCAGGGGCGGTGAAGATGAGGAAAGAGCAGAACAATCCGGGCTTTGCAGACCGTTTTTCCATCCGGACAAAGCTGACCATGACGTTTGTCCTCATGGCGGTGCTGATGTTTGTCGTGAACCTTCTGCTGTACACGCAGATCAACCGCTCGCTGAACGAGCTGGACGAGGTCTACGCGACGAACGTGAGTCTCAATGAGCTGACGGAGTGCCTGGAGGAGACGCACGGGAACATCCTGGAATACCTGAATACGAAGAGCTCCGACTCGCTGGAGGATTATTACCGGAACGTGCAGGCGTACCGGGACATGATGGAGCAGCTGAACGGCAGCATCGTGGACAATGAGAGGAAGATACTCGAGAAGAATATCCGGAATATGTCGGAGACGTACCTGGCGCTCGCGGAGGAGACGATCCAGGCGAAGCGCGGCCGCAACGTGGAGGCGTACAAGGCCGCGTTCGCGGAGGAATCCGAGAATTACCAGTACATTCAGACGGCGATCTACTGCCTGAACAGCCTGCAGTTCAAGAACAACTCGGACAACTACCAGGTTCTGAGGGAATCCCTGGGCTATATGGAGATCGTGAGCTCGGCGATCATGGCGGCCGTGGCGGTGATCAGCCTGCTGATCCTGTTTCTGCTGATCCGCACGATCACGGAGCCGCTGCGGATGCTGGCGCGCTCGGCCGACGAGGTGGCGCGGGGCAATTTTGACATCCGCCTCCCGGACACGCAGAGCCGCGACGAGGTGGGCGTCGTGACGGACGCCTTTGACAAGATGGTCCGCAGCATCCGGGAATACATCGTGCGCACCAGGGAGAGCATGGAGAAGGAGCAGAAGATGATGGAGCGCGAGCTCCTGATGGAGACGCACCTGAAGGACGCTCAGCTGCGCTACCTGCAGGCGCAGATCAATCCGCACTTCCTGTTCAATTCCCTGAACGCGGGCGCTCAGCTCGCGATGATGGAGGATGCGGAGAAGACCAGCATCTTCATCGAGAAGATGGCCGACTTTTTCCGGTACAATGTGCGCAAGAGCGAGGAGACGGCCACGCTCGCCGAAGAGATCGAGGCGGTCGACAACTATGTCTACATTCTGAATGTCCGCTTTTCCGGGGAGATCCACTATGAGAAGCAGATCGCACCGGGCGTGGAGGAGGTAAGGCTTCCGAGCATGATCCTGCAGCCAATCGTCGAGAATGCGGTGAACCACGGACTGCGCGAGGCAGAGTGGGAGGGACACATCTGGCTTGTCGTGGAGCGCGGCGCGGACGCGCTGACCGTGAGCATTCGCGACAACGGGCAGGGGATGACGCAGGAGCGGATCCGCGAGGTGCTGGGCGGCTGGACAAGGCAGGATGAAAGCGCAAATTCCACGGGAATCGGCATGAACAATGTCATCAGCCGCCTCGAGCTGTTTTTTGAGCGGAAGGGACTGGTGCAGATCTTAAGCGGCGGCCCGGGATGCGGAACCGAGGTGCGGATGACGATCCCATTAAAACCCGCGGCGGCGGGACAGGAGGCAGCAGATGTACAGAATTCTGATCGCAGATGACGAGGGCATCATGCGGGATGCGCTGAAAAATATCATAGAGAGCAATTTCGGCGACGAATGTGAGCTGGAGTTTGCGAGGACGGGGCGCGCGGTCGTGGAGCTGGCGGAGACCTTCCGCCCGGACGTTGTGTTTATGGACATCCAGATGCCCGGCATCAACGGGATCCAGGCCATCAAGGAGATCCGCAAATTCAGCAGCTCGGTAAAATTCATCATTATCACGGCGTATGACAAATTCGATTACGCGAAGGAAGCGATCAACCTGGGCGTGCTGGACTACCTGACGAAGCCGGTGAAGCGCACGCTGGTGGTCAGCGTGCTCGAACGCGCGATGCGGGAGATTGACGCGGAGCGCAGAAAGCGCAGCGAAAATCTGAAGATCCAGGAAAAGCTTGAGACGGTGATCCCGATCGTGGAAAACGGCTTTATCAACAGCCTGATCTTCCAGGAAGAGAGCTCCGGCGACCTCTCCTATTACCGGATGCTGCTGGACATCCAGCAGGAATACGCCTATGTGCTGCTGCTGCAGTTCGGGCGCCCGGACGCCGAGGGGGAGGGGATCCTGACGACGCCGGTCGATCTGAGCATGAAGGCGCAGGCTTTCTACCCGGAGCTCTGCGCGGTCTGCAAGGAGTTTTTCCGCTGCATCGCGGGCCCGATCATGACGAACCGCATTGTGCTCGCGGTGCCCTGCGACGAGAACACGCAGGAGTACGGCGCGCGCATTCAGATCATCGAGCGGGCGCGCCACATGGTGAGGAAGCTCGGCAGCCGCTTCGAGGCGAAATTCCGCGCGGGCATCGGGAAGACGTACCGCGTCGAAGAGCTGAAGCTCTCCTACGGCGAGGCGTACCGGGCGCTCAGCCAGAGCACGAGCAGCGTCGCGCATGTGGACGACATGGCGGTGCGCGGGGAGTACGTCGGGGATTACCCGGACGAGACGGAGCGCAGGCTCTTTCAGCAGATCGCGAGGGCTGACTGGGACGGCGCGAAGCAGACCGCCAATCAGTTTTTCGACTGGATGATCCGCAACTATTACGACGACAAGGAGGACATCCAGCTGAAGGTGCTGGAGTTTGTGATCTGGGCGGAGCGTGACGCGTTCATGAACGGCAACATAGAAAAATATGATTTCCATTCGCGGAAGGATTACCTGACGACGGTGCTCGCCTGCCCGGACTATACGTCTCTGCGGGAGTGGTTCCTGCAGAAGCTGGAGGATGTCTGCCGGCAGACCGCGGCCCGCCGGGGCGAGCAGTCGGAGAGCGTAATCTCGCGGGCGAAGACCTATATCGACGAGAATTATTCGCGGGAGCTCTCGCTCGACGACGTCTCCCGCGTGGTCAATATCAGCCCCTACTATTTCAGCAAGCTGTTCAAGGAGGAATCCGGGGAGAACTTTATCGAGTACCTGACGCGCGTGAGGATCTCGCACGCGAAGGAGCTGCTGAAAAATCCGGAGCTGAGCATCAAGGAAATCTGCGTCCTTTCGGGTTACAGCGATCCGAACTATTTCAGCCGGATCTTCAAAAAGCAGGAGGACGTCACCCCGAGCGAGTACCGCGAGAGGATGTAGGCGCGGCGGGTTTCGGGATGAGATTTTCGCGGAAGGTCCGAAACAGGCCTTCCGCCATATTTTGCGTCATGATGCACATGACGTCCTGGAGCGTCACGGACGCCTCGTTGGTGAACCACCAGCGGATCAGCGTCATGGCGTCGGCGGCGAAGAGATATGCATAGAGGCCGGCGTACAGGTCTCTGCCGCGCAGGGCCGGGTAGGTTTTAAGCAGCAGACCGGTGATCCTGTCCTTGATGATCAGGATCATTTCATCGTAAACGCGCCTCTCTATCGAGGCGTTCCACAGGATAAAATAGGTATCCCTGTTCTGATACAGATACTGCGCAAAACGCTCGAAGCTGTCCTTGTACGCGGAGCCGCCCACATCGTCGGGGGATGCGAGGACAAAATCAACGACCGCCCGCTCCCGGAATTCGTCCAGGACCCTGTCCAGGTAATTGTTCAGCAGGTCGTATTTATCGTTGTAATATTTGTAAAATGTGGAGCGGTTAATCATGCTGGAAGCACATATCATGTCAACCGTGATTTTCTGAAAGGAGTGCCGGGAGAGATTCTCGATCAGGGCCCTGTCAATCTGTCGCTTTGTCTTGATGATTCTTGGATCAATTCTGTTCATAATTCTTAAATTTTTATAAAAAAACAACAGCGGGATGAAAAAAGTTGCTTAAGCAATAAAAATAAAAAAAGTGATGATAGTGCAGAGTGCATAAGATTGTTAAAATGTAAACACTGGGATGATCTGCTTTCTTTTATTTTCAGTATTGTAACATATCGCAGAAAATTAGGAAAGGGAAAATCACAACAAAATTAAACACGAAAGAAGGGAGCACAAGCGTATGGGCTGCAAGGTAATGGGTATTACTGCCGGGAGAAAGAACAGCAACAGCGAGTATCTGCTGAAGGAGGCGCTGATCGCCTGCGAGGAGGCGGGCGCCGAGGTGACAATGATCAATCTGAGGGATTATAACATCCTGGACTGCACGGGCTGTACTTCGTGCACAAAATCCATGTCCCAGGGCAAATACACGGGCTGTGTACTGGACAAGAAAGACGACAAAAAGAAGATCATGGACGTCATGCTGGCGCAGGATGCGGTGATCATCTCCGCACCTACGTATGATCTGATGCCATGTTCAACCTATCTGAAATTTGCGCAGAGAAGCCTCAGCTATGAGACGGCGTTTCTGGAGACGATCGGGGCGATCGAGCACAAGGACCGCGTCGCCGGGCTGATTTCTGTCGGCGGCTCCACAAGGTCGTGGCAGTCGATGGCACTGGAGGGGCTTCAGGCGACGATGTTTACGATCGACATGAAGGTGGTGGACATGCTGCTCGCGACGAGGGTTCCGGGCAACGCCCAGTGCCTGCTGGACGACGAGCTGATCGCCAGGGCGCGGAAGATGGGAGAAAACATCATGAAGGCGGTGGCGACGCCTCCGGAGGAGCGCAAGTGGCTCGGCGAAGAAGACATGGGCTGGTGCCCGAACTGCCATTCAAACGCGCTGGTGCTGGGCGAGCCGCAGTGGGACGGCCTGTACTATCCGATAGAGTGCCAGGTGTGCGGCGCAGGCGGAAATCTGGAGCCGGACGGAAAGGGCAGATGGAAATTTGTGATCCAGGAGAACGGACTTCTGAAGGACCGGACGACCGTCGAGGGCCGCGCAAAGCATCTGGATGAGATCGGGCAGACGCAGGGCGGGTTCTTTGCAGATCCGGAGAACCTGAAGCTCGTCAATGAGCGGAAACAGAGATACATCCAGAAGACGTTCAGGGGAATCGACTGATTTAGATGGCAAACGACAGCGCCGGCACGGAGACCGGCCGGAGGGGATCCGGCGCGGCGGGTTCTGTGTGCGGGCGCTGGTAATCCGGAGGTAAAATGAATGAAGGTTACGATAACGATTGATGAGAAGGAGCTCCAGGTAGAGGAGGGCTCCAACGTGCTGGAGGCGGCGCTGACGAACGGGATCTACATCCCGCATCTGTGCCACCATCCGGATCTGCCGGATATCGGCTCCTGCCGTCTGTGCATCGTGGAGGTGGAGGGGCAGGAGGACGTCTGTCCGTCCTGTAAGCTTGCGGCGCAGGAGGGCATGAAGATCCGCACGTCGAGCGAGCGCATCCTGCATCTGAGAAGGCTTGCGATGGAGCTGATCCTGGCGGCGCACCCGGAGGACTGCTCGACCTGCCCGAAGTACGGACGCTGCGAGATGCAGACGCTGATCCAGTATATGGGCGTCTCCGCGGCCAGGATGCATGCGCGCATCAAGGGCTTTAAACAGAATGAACAGAATCCGCTGCTGATCCACGACATGAACCGCTGCGTGCTCTGCGGCCGCTGTGTGCGCGCCTGCAGCAATCTCCGCGGCGTGGGAGTGCTCCGCTACAATAAGGCGGAGCTTGAGACGTATGTGGGTACGCTGCACGACCGTCTTCTGAAGGACGCGGACTGCAGATTCTGCGGCGCGTGCGCGGAGGTGTGCCCCACCGGGACCATCCGTGATGTGATGAACTATACGCCGATCGAGAAGAAGGACACCCTGATCCCCTGTCAGGCAAACTGTCCGGTACATACAGACGTGCCCCGCTATGTGCGCCTGGTGAAGGAAGGAAAATTTGCCGAGGCGACCGCGGTGGTGCACGAGCGGCTGCCCTTCCCGGAGTGCCTGGGCAGGGTCTGCACCCACGTCTGCGAGGCAAACTGCCGCCGCGGCGAGGTGAACGAGCCGGTATCGATCCGGAATATCAAGCGCTATGCCGCGGAGCATGCGGACAACAGCATCTGGCAGAAGAACAGCAAAAAGCTCCCGGCCACGGGCAGGAAGGTCTGCGTGGTCGGAGGCGGCCCGGCGGGCATGACCGCGGCGTTCTACCTGGCGAAGCAGGGGCACGATGTGACCCTGAAGGAGGCGTATCCGGCCCTCGGCGGACAGATGCATTACGGGATCCCGTCCTATCGCCTTCCGCGTGAGGTTGTGGAGAAGGAGGCCGGATATCTGACGGATGTGGGCGTCAAAGTGGAGACGGACTGCCGCGTCGAACAGCCCGTGACGCTCAAAGACGATTACGATGCGGTGCTCCTGGCGATCGGCACGCACCAGGGCGTACTGCTTCCGATGGAGGGAAACCACCTGAAAAATGTCCTGCTGAACTCGGATTTCCTGCGGGATGCCTCTATGGGAAAAGAGACCGGCATTGGAAAACGTGTCATCATCCTGGGCGGAGGAAACGTGGCCTTTGACTGCGCGCGCACCGCGGTGCGGCTCGGCGCGCAGGAGGTGCACCTGGCCTGCCTGGAGGCGCGCGAGAAGATGCTTGCGGACGACGAAGAGATTGAGCAGGCGATGGAGGAAGGCGTGCATGTCTATCCGGCGCGCGCATTTGAGAAGATCTGCGGGACGGACGCGGTTGAGGGCGTTCAGTTCAGCAGGATCAGGAGCTTTACCTTCGACGAAAACCGCCGTGCGGTCATCGAAAAGGAAGAGGGCTCTCTGCACACGATTGCCGGTGATACGGTGATCTTTGCGACGGGCCAGAGGACAAAGCTGGCGGAGGATTCCGGCATCGAGCGCGGGCGCGCCAACTCCATCGCGACGAAGGAGGGCTCCCTGGCGACCAATGTGGAGGGGATCTTTGCCTGCGGCGACTGCATCTACGGGACGCAGACTGTGATAAAGGCTGTGGCCTCCGGCCGCGACGCGGCCGTGGAGATCGACCGCTACCTGGGCGGCGACGGGGACATCTCAGAGGTTCTGACCGAGCCGGAGACGCCGGATCCGTACATCGGAAAGGTGCCGGGATTTGCCGGCCTGAAGCGGGCGGAGGAAGATTTCCTCCCGGTGGATGAGCGGGATCATGACATGAGGCCGATCAGCACGGGAATCTGCGACGCGGCGATCTGCGGCGAGGCGGCGCGTTGCCTGCAGTGCGACCTGCGCTTCGGGATCACCGGCCACAGGCTGTGGAGCGATTATACGGAGGACAGAAAGGGGGCGTCCATATGAGTATGCTGAAAAACCAGGCAGATGCTCTTGTGAAGGTCCAGAACATGAGCGCAGGCGATCTGGAGGAGCTCTTCGGGGCGTTTGCGCCGGTGAAGGGAAAGGTGGCCGGGGCCCTGTACAATTCCGACACGGATGGAATGAAGAATGTCCTTCTGCACTCCAACCCGGCGGGGGTCCTGACCGGACTGAAGATTGCGGCGGTGCTCTCGGGGGCGCAGGGGGCTGTTCTGATCGTGAACTGCCCGGTGAATGAGCAGGAGCTGCAGGCGAATGCGAACATGCTCGGCCTGCCGCTTACGATCGAGCAGGCGTCCACGGTCAGCATGCTCGACCACAGAGACGATGCGCTGTACTGTTTTGACGAGCTGGCCGCGATGGCGTCCAGGCTGCTGGGCGAGACGCCGGGCTGCCTGATCTCCGTGGACGACGGAGTCCCGCAGGAGGTCGGACCGGAGACGGAGATCGCTTCCATGCTTCCGGGCGGCGTAAAGGGCATCCTCGCGGATCACTCGTTTTATTCGGCGGAGAGCCTCAGGGGGCTCATGGCCGGAGAGATGAAGAGCCACAGCGGAGTGATCCACACGATCGGCAGCGCGCAGTGCGTGGTGGATCTGCTGAAGCGCGAGATCCGGACGCTCCGGGAGAAGAGCTGCGGGAAATGTGTGTACTGCAGAGAAGGGCTGTACCAGCTCTCGCAGACCGTTCAGGAGATCACGGAGGGCCGCGCAAAGGCTCAGGATGTGGAGCTTGCAAAAGAGATCGCGGAGGCGATGACAGTGTCCTGCAGCTGCTCGCTTGGCGACCTGGCCGGGAAGCCGCTTCTGAGTGTGGCGGAGAATTTCGGCCCGGAGCTGGAGGCGCATGTGAAGCGGAAGGAATGCGCCGCGGGCGTCTGCCTCGCGCTGATACAGATTTACGTGGATCTGGCGAAGTGCCAGGGCTGCGGAACCTGCGTTAGAGCGTGCCCGAAGGGCTGCATCGAGGGAAAGACCGGGTTTGTCTCCATGATCGACGGCTTCAGCTGCGACCGGTGCGGGGTATGCCTGGAGGTGTGCCCGAACGGGGCGGTCGTGAAGACCTCCGGGCGCGCGCCGAAGCTTCCGTCGAGGCTGACCCGGGTGAAGGGCGCCAGAAGGACGGAGGAGGCCGCGCAGGAGAAGCAGGAGAGCGCACAGAGCAGACGCAGAAGAAGCTTCGGGCGTGTGGCCGGCGCCGCGGCAGCTGGTTCAGGTTCTGCACCGTCCGGTATTCCGTCGTCATCTGCGGGGGCTGCGGCCGGGTCAGCTGCGCCGGGCGTATCCGCGGCAGCGGAAGCGCCAAAAGCAGCTCCGGCATCTGCCGCAGCGGCAGAAAAGCCGGCACAGGGTGTTCTGGCAGCCGCGCAGGCGGAGGCACCAGGGACTCAGGCGCAGGAAGCTGCCAGACCGGATCTGACGGTGAAAAAAGTCGGAAACCGCAGACGCGTCTTTGCAAGAGCGAAGGGCCCGGAAGACAGATAAGAACCATTCACGGCACCATCCGGTCCTGACATGACAGCGGCAAATGACCGGGAACCACAGAGAACTGCGGCGCGGAGCCGTAAATATATAAAAATTTACAGAAAGGACAGCAGGTGAAAGGTATGAAGGTATTAGAGACAGAGATTGTCATCGTGGCAGGAGGCCCGGCAGGCCTGGCCGCGGCAGTCGCGGCGGGCGAGAACAATCGCAAAAGCATCATTATTGAGAAGTCGAGCACGACCGGCGGCGCGGCCAATATGGGCATGGGCCCGCTGGGGATCAACACCAGGATCCAGAGAGAGAACTTCAATGAGATCAGCGTGAAGGATGCCCTGGATCTGCACATGAAGTACACGCATTACCGGGTCGATGCGGACCTGGTGCAGACGTATTTCAACAAGAGCGCAGACACCATCGAGTGGCTGGAGGACATGGGCGTCGAATTTGCCGGGGCGTTCCGCTACTTCAAGGAGTCGGAGGCCACCTGGCACATCGTCAAGCCGGAGAACGGCGTGATCGGCCCGAGAGCGGCAGGCCCGATGATTCGGGCCCTGACAGAGCGCGCGAAGGAGCTTGGCTGTGAGATCCTCCTGGAGACCGCCGGAAAATCCCTGATCGTGGAGGACGGCAGGGTCTGCGGCGTCAACGCGGTGGACAAGGACGGAAATGAGCTTCAGGTCAGAGGGCAGGCGGTCATCGTTGCGACCGGCGGCTTCGGAAACAACAAGGAAATGATCAAGGAAGAGTTCGGCCTGAACCTGGCGGAGGACTTCTTCCCGTTCATGATCCCGGGGATCACCGGCGACGGCCTGCGCATGATGTGGGATGTCGGCGCTGCGAAATTCGGCGCGAACATCGAGGCGATCTACCAGCTCCCGGACAACCTGAACTGGTTCCTCCTGGATGCGGTGCTGCGCCAGCCGAACCTCCTGATCAACCAGAACGGCGACCGCTTCATGAACGAGGGCTACATGGGGAATACGACCTTCACCGGCAATGCGCTGTCGCTGCAGCCGGGCAACTACGGCTACTGCATCATGGATGAGGGCATTCTCAGAGAGTACAAGAAGAACGGCCCGGACATCATGGACATTGTACATCCGGCGGACGCGTTCCTGGCATTCGAGGGGCAGGCCGCGACGGCGGTCGAGCAGGGCTATCCGGCATATTTCGAGGCGGAGACGGTCGAGGAGCTGGCAGAGAAGCTCGGCATCGATCCGGAGAAGCTGCAGGAGACGATCGACGAGTACAATGAGTACTGCGAGCGCGGCGTGGACGAGAAATTCCACAAGGATCAGAAGTTCCTTCATCCGATCACGGGCAGAGGCAAATACCTGGTCGGCAAATTCTATCTCGCGGCATACGGCACCGTCGGCGGCGTGCGCATCAACAAGTACTGCGAAGTGCTGAACGATGAGGGTTATCCGATCGAGGGCCTGTATAGCGCCGGCTCCGACGCAAACACCATCTACGGCGACAGCTACAACTTCACGCTGCCGGGCAACACGATGGGCTTTGCGGTGAACACCGGAAGAATGGCAGGAGAGAGCGCGGCGGAATACCTCGCGTATCTGGAAGAACAGTAAAAAAGGTCTGTGCGCAGACAGAGCCGCCCGCTCATGAAACGAGTGGGCGGCTCAATTTAGATCCTGCCGCTGTGCATTTATCCGTTTTTTATAACCATCCTTTTTCCTGCAAAGTTTTCACACCGCGCACATCAGTTCTCAGGATAAGAACAGTTCATTTGCCTTTCTCCCGGAACACGCCTTTTTCATGGCAAGCGATGCTGCCGAGAGCATGATTCCGTTCAGCTTGCGGGCTTTCCGGGGACAGACTGCCACGCAGCGCATGCAGGAAATGCATGCCTTTGAATCCGTATCTTTGGGCGAATCGATATGGATGGCTCCCGCCGGACACTGCTCCGCGCAGAGTCCGCATTCCGTGCAGTCCGAGCCTGCCTTCGGCACCATTCCGAGATTTCCGCCTTTTTTGTACGGCCGGTTTCCGGGAATGGCCGGTTTCGAGAGATCCCCGGCCTTCAGCTTTTCCGCGATCCTGTCCGCATACTCTGCGAGCTCGAGGCGGTCCTCCCCGTCCGGCCTTCCGGGCGCAAACTGATGCATGATGGAGTGCTCTGCCACGGCCGCGACAGCGGCGATCACCCGGAAGCCGCACCGTTCGGCGGCGTCCTCCATCTGCACGAGGGTATCCTCATACGCGCGGTTTCCGTAAACGGCCGCAAGGATGCAGCGCGCCGAATTGCCTTTGATTTTCTCCAGACGATCTAACGCTGTCTGCGGTGCGAGGCCTCCGAAGGAGGGCATGGCGATCAGCGCCACATCCTCCGGCGAAAAACGGTATTTCTCATAATCCCCCTTCGCCGCAGCCAGATTTACCCGCTCCGCTTTCTCCCAGCCCTTTGTCAGCGCGTCCGCCACCTTCTGCGTTCCTCCCGTCGGGCTGAAGACAATCTGTACATATTTCATAGTGAATCCCCCTTTTTGATATATGTGAAATGATAAAATGTCCGCCTGCCCATGAATAGCCCCGGCCAGTTTTTTCTTTTTCTACTGCACGCGTCCCGTCTCATGGTTCACGTTCAGATATACCTCTTCCTCCGTATGGAATCCGCTCTCAATGATCGTCTCATCCATATTCTCCCGCGTGACCGCCACAGGATCTATGCTGTAATACGGCACGTCATATGTCCCGTCGTCCATCACGCCAAGCTCTGAAAGCTCCTTCTGGAATCCGGCGATCTCCCCCGGGATCTCGTCCTGCGCGATCCGTCTCTCCCCGAGCATTTTCTCATATCCTACCGCACAGGCAAACTCAGCCGCGCGTTTCGCGAGCGTCTCCACCGACTTGTAGACCGTCATATACTGCGTGCCCTCAACGATCCGCTGGCATGCCGACAGCTCCGCGTCCTGCCCGACCAGCACGACCTTGCCGGCAAGGCGGTTCTCCGCCAGGGCCCGGAACGCCTGGCTCGCCAGATCATCGTTGCCGCACATGACCCCGACCAGGTTGCGCGGAGTCGTCGAGAGGCCTTCCTCCACCGCGTCGAAGGCAAGCTCCGCCAGCCAGTTGTCGCAGTATGCAGAATAAACGATATTCAGGCCGCGGCCCTCGATTCCGTTCAAAAAGCCCTTCTGCACCAGCGAAACATTGTTGTCAGCCGGGGAACCATAGATCGCAAAAATGTTTCCTCCGTCCGGCAGCGCCTCGGTCATCGCCTCCGCCATCAGTGTCCCGACCATCTCATTGTCGAAGGAGATATAGAGATCTGTGTCCGCGTTCATCACAAGCCGGTCATAGCTGATCACCCGGATGCCCTCGTGCTTCGCATCCGCGATCACCTCCGAGAGCTTTTCCCCGTCGACCGCGATGACGACGATCACATCCACATCCTTTTTGATAAAATAGCGGATCTGCGAGATCTGTTCCTGCACGTCGCCGTTCGCCACCTGCACATTCACATCCGCGCCAAGCCCCTGCGCGGTCATGACAAAAAGATCCCGATCCCGCAGCCAGCGCTCAATGACAAATGAGTCGAAGCTCATGCCGATCTGCAGCTTCGCGGACTCTTCCTCGGTTCTCTGCACCTCCGGCTGCTGATCCGCCGCCGAGCAGCCGCCCAGAAGAAGCAGCCCGAGCGCCAGGATTACAATAAATATAATATGATGTTTTCTCATATGACTGCCCCTTCTTCTGCCCATCCCGAAATTACACAGAGCGGCCTTTTGTCCGCCCTCTTTCAGAGGATTATAACATTCATTCTGCCAGAATACAAGAACGGCAATCCGGCGGTATCCGGGGTGGAATGTTTCATGTTTTTGATAGATATTTATGAGCAGGTATGGTATACTGAAAACGTTACAGCATCGGATTTCTGCTGAGTATCAGGGCAGACGCTCGCAGTACGCGCACTTATACAGATTATGGAGCGGACTGCGGCAGTATACTGCAAACGGAGGAATAAAGATTGTCTGGTTTGTCTGTAAAATACAATGTCCCGGAACGGGTCATGAGGGATATTGCCCTTTTTTCCCGGAAAAACAGGGTGCGCAGGGTCGTTCTGTTCGGCTCACGCGCAAGGGGAACCTGCATGGAAAGAAGTGATATTGACATTGCCGTGAGCGGCGGCAACTTCGATGCGTTTTACTGGGATATCCGTGAGAAAGCGCATTCTCTTCTGACCTTTGATGTGGTCAATCTTGATTCAGAAATTTCTGCTGAGCTAAAAAAGGAAATTGAGAGGGATGGGATCATTCTGTATGAAGAAGCTTGATAATTTTGCGAATTGCCTGAATGTACTGAAGAAGGCGGATTTTGAATTTGCGGATAATGATGAAATATACAGAACCGGCGTGATCGGCCAGTTTAATCTGACCTTCGAGCTTGCCTGGAAGGCGCTACAGGAGGTGCTGAGAATATATGGAGCTGAGGAAGCGGGGACAGGCTCTCCCAGAGAAATCCTGCAGCTCGGATACCGGCTCGGGTTCTTAGAGGATTCTGTCGTATGGCTCACCATGCTGAAAAAACGCAATTCCTCGGCTCACATCTATGATGAGGACAGAATCGACGAACTGCTCCTGCTCATCCGGGACAGTTTCATTCCCGCATTTTTCGTGCTGGAAAAGACCCTCAGGGAAAAACTCGCACAGGCTGAGGCATCTGACCCCGATGCTCTGAAATGATCCTGAAAACACTTTCTTTTTCCACAAAGGGCAGAGGGCAGTTACTATATCATGTCCTCCGGACATGATACTCTCCGGGGAATGCCAGGACGGCTGCCCCATCACCGGCCGTCCGACACTGCATAGGACAGGTACAGGTGCTCCCGGAGCCGGCTGTCGCCGAGGTCCAGCCCCGTCAGCGACTGGATCCTGTTCAGGCGGTACATCAGCGAGTTGCGGTGAAGGTTCAGAAGCTGCGCCGTGTGCGCGAGATTGCAGTTGTTCGTCAGGTAAACGTACAGTGTTCGGTACAGATTGCTGTGATTTGCCTCATCGTACCTCTGCAGGATGCCCAGGGCAGGGTGGACGGCCGCCGGATCCGCGTGTACGTGCAATGTATTGCGCAGATAATCCAGCGCGTGATCTCTGCACAGGAAAATACCTCCCTTTTTGCCTGAGGCAAAGCGGAGCGTGAGGCTGCACTGTCCGGCCGGAACCGCAAGCTGCAGGACATCGTTAAAGGGATAGCTGACCCCGCAGTAAAAGACGCTGTTGCGCAGCAGCGCCAGAAGCTCCTGCTCCAGGGCCTCCCACGGGGTAAAAAAAAGATCTGCCAGAATGTAGATATCCTCCTGGTGCAGGAATACGGCGCAGTCACAGAAGACGCGCTCCAGCCTGGCCAGAAGCGGGTATGTAATCTCTCTGTATTCCTCCAGAATCCTTATCTGGAGCAGCAGCTTTTCATGACTTTTTTCCCACCCCATCACGGTAAGCTTGTGATCCAGCTCTCTGGCTGACACCGGCTGTCTGTCCAGCAGCTTTCGGAAAATTTCGTACTCCGCCTGCAGAAGCTGCTGCTCCCTGGAGCGGTCCATCCACCTCTCCAGAAGCGTGCCGAGCGTGTCCAGAAGCTGTCTGGCGCCGATGCCCTCCCGGCGGTGAAATTCCAGCATGACGATCTGGCCCATGACCGTCTGGTCGTGGAACAGCATTCTCTGCAGGCTGTAAAAGCTGAAAAACGGAAAATCCATCTCGCGCACCTGATGGAAGGATCTGGATCTGTGCAGGTATTCCCGCATCTTCTCCAGAATGTCCAGAGAATTGTTCCCGCTGCGCAGCATCACATCCCACTCCGCATCCACCGAGCCGGGGCCGTACCGGCTGGAATGCGCGATCAGAAGATTGCCCGCGTCAAAGACTGCGAGAGGCTCTCCGAACACTGCATGGCTGGCATCGAGCAGGTGCTGCAGGCTGCAGCCGTCCTCAATATCGCGCAGCAGTCCGTCCGCCCAGCTGTTATAAAAATCAAACGCGTCAAAAATATCATTCAGGGCGCTGTCCATGTCGGTAGTGTTCAGCAGCAGCATGTCGTGCCCCTGCACACAGATCACCCGGTCCCGCTCCCCGGAGATGAAATCCCCGGCCGGGGCGAGATACACATTCTGCGGTTCAATGCGGGTATCCGAGGAAAGAATTCGTGCACTCCGCAAAACCTGTTCCCCGCCCTCAATTTTTACAACAGGCTCATATTTTTTCAGCCAGTCTGCCAGCATCCACATACTCAGCTTCATCCGGGCAGCCCCCTTTCTTCTATCTATAATAGTGCACAGTGCACAATAACGTCAAGCGCTGTTTTTCCTCCTTCATGCGCTTCGCCTGTTTTCGGCGCCTGCTTCTTCTATTATAATAAAATTAACAGAACACATATACATTTTGCAAAGGAGGAATTATTATGGCGCTGACACCAAGAGAAAATGCACTGATCGCGTACCGGCATCAGACCCCGGCATGGATCCCCTGTTTCTTCACAGACATCATCCTGACCCAGGCCTGCCCTGCCATGGAGCGCTACACCGGACACATGGTCGGAAAAGACTATTTCGGAGTAGAGTGGACCTACGAACCGCATATCCACGCCCCGATGCCGACGCCCGGGAAAATTCACTTTGACGATATCGCAGACTGGCGCGATCACGTAAAGCTCCCGGACCTGGAAGCCATCGACTGGGAAAAGCAGGCGGATATCGACGTACATACCGACTTTCAGGCGTTCGTCATGGGAGCGGGGATCGTCCCGTTCAAAGACGGATCCAGCGTTTATGATACGGATAAGCTGCGCGTATGCATGATCCTGAACGGACCCTTTGAGCGGCTGCACTCCTACATGGGATTTGAAAATGCGCTGATGGCGCTCGCGGAGGATCCGGACGAATGCTCCGCCTATTTCGAGACTCTGTTTAACTGGAAGATCGAATACATCAGAAAGATCAGACAGTATTATGACATGGACGTCATCAACTTCCACGATGACTACGGCGCGGCGGACCGC
This sequence comes from uncultured Lachnospiraceae bacterium, assembly GCA_947628955.1. Lineage (GTDB taxonomy): Bacteria > Bacillota > Clostridia > Lachnospirales > Lachnospiraceae > Choladousia. Next base: position 34,863 of record CANRBX010000024.1, read on the forward strand.
ATGTTTATGAACCCGGAGCTCTGGAGGCAGATCGTCAAGCCGCATCTGAAGAAGCTTGTGGACGCCTGCCACGAGATGGGGTTCATCTATCAGCACCATTCCTGCGGATACGTCGAGCCGATTCTGGAGGATATGGCGGAGATCGGCGTGGACGCCATTGACACGCTGCAGGCCTGCAACACCCATCTGGCGGAGATCAAAAAGAAGCTGGGCGATCGCCTCACCTTCTGCGGAGGCTTCGACAACCAGCATGTCCTGGATGTGCCGGGCGTCTCCCCGGAGGCCGTCAAAAAAGAGTACCGCAGGGTCATTGATTCCCTGGCCCCGGGCGGCAGCTATGTCATCTACCCGATCGGCGGCGCCTTTGAATTCGTTCCGGCATTTCTGGAAGAACATTTCCAGTACGGAATGGGCTTCTACGCAAATCAGGCCAGGCAGTAGCCGTACAGCGGCAGCGCACAGATAAAAAACAACAGGCAGCGGCTTTCAGAAATGAAGTGCGGCTGCCTGTGCTGTATCTGTATGGACTACTTCGTATCTCATTTAATCCTCCTGCAGCATATTTCTCAGATCCCGAAATGTATCACTGGAAGGCGTGATCCTGCCCTGCTTTACATCATCCTCTGCTTCGGCAAGGATCTCCAGAAGCTCAATGCGTGCCTTTATTCTTTTATAATCTTCATATGCCAGTGAAACAGTATCACCCCTGCCATTCGCCGTGATGATCACTGCCTCACCGTTTTCTCTGCACTGCCGTGAGATCTCATTATAATGGTTTCTCAGATCCGCTGACGGTCGGATCGTTTCCTGTAATGTAAGCATCCCGAAGCCTCCCTTCGTTTTGATAGACATATTATATCTCCGTGTGTCTATTGCGCCCAGATGAAATCTTTTAAAAATTCGCAGTAATGCACATGGGATAGCACAATTTTGTCGCAAAAATATCCTGCTTTTGTGGAAAAGAAATTTCCCTGGTTAAAAATTTACAGATTATTGCAAACATGTCCAGATATTCTTGTGCTAAAATACAGATATCTTCAAAAAATGAAAAGGAGGAGATGTAACATGTACAAGAAACTTTTAGTAGCAGCTGCTGCAGCTACCATGATGATGGGCCTCACGGTTTGCGCTGAGGGCGAGACCATCGGCGTTGCGATGCCGACGCAGGATCTTCAGAGATGGAACCAGGACGGCGAGAACATGAAGGCTCAGCTCGAGGAGAAAGGCTATGTAGTAGACCTTCAGTACGCGGGCAACGACGTTCAGACGCAGGTTTCCCAGATCGAGAACATGATCGCGAACGGCGATCAGCTCCTGGTACTTGCCTCCATCGAGGGCGATTCCCTCGGCACCGTTCTTGCAACGGCGAAAGAGGCCGGGATCCCGGTCATCGCTTACGACCGTCTGATCATGAACACGGACGCAGTTTCCTACTACGCAACATTTGATAACTACCTTGTCGGCAAGACGCAGGGCGAGTACATCGTAGACGCTCTGGATCTTGAGAACCAGGATGGCCCGTTCAACCTTGAGATGGTTACCGGCGACCCGGGCGACAACAACGTAAACTTCTTCTTCGGCGGTGCTATGGACGTTCTTCAGCCGTACATCGACGAGGGCAAGCTGGTAGTTCCGTCCGGACAGATGACGAAGGACGAGGTTGCTACGGCTGCTTGGGATACCGCTACTGCACAGTCCAGATTTGAGAACATCCTGTCCTCTTACTATGCAGACGGCACGAACCTTGACGCTGTGCTCGCTTCCAACGACTCCACGGCTCTCGGCGTTGTGAACGCTCTGGCTGCGAACTACACGGGCGAGTATCCGGTGATCACCGGTCAGGACTGCGATATCGCGAACGTTCCGCACATCGTTGACGGCACGCAGGCGATGTCCGTATTCAAGGATACGCGTACTCTGGCTTCCAAGGTTGTCGAGATGGTTGACGCGATCATGACAGGCGCTGAGGTACCGGTAAATGATGAGGAGACCTACGACAACGGCACGGGCGTTATCCCGTCCTTCCTCTGCGAGCCGGTAGCTGTTACGGTTGACAACTACAAAGAGATGCTGATCGACTCCGGTTACTACACCGAGGATCAGATCGAGGGCTGATACCTGATCATTCAGAAACAAACTATACAGGCGGGCTGTTTCGCCCGCCTGTTCTACTGAAACGGAAGAGCTCCGGCGCACAGGCGCCGGTACCGTATTTTGTGCAATATATGCGAAGCAAGTTTGGAGGGAGCAATTTTGGCAAAGATACTGCTTGAAATGAAAAATATCACCAAAACATTCCCTGGCGTGAAAGCACTTGACAACGTGAATCTTCAGGTGGAGGAGGG
>CANRBX010000025.1 GCA_947628955.1 uncultured Lachnospiraceae bacterium
TTCTCAGCCGTTACGTTCTCGCACGCGATCACGTGATCCTGCACCACTTCCTCGCCGTTCAGATGATCTACCATATCCTGGATCGCAGTCTGGATCATCGCCGGGCTGTAGGTGACGGAGCAGAGGCCGCTGAACTGCTCAGCAAGGTCTGTGTAGGAGTTGCCGCGAAGCACTTCGTAGTACTCGTCGATGCCGCCGCAGCCGGTCATGGCCGGAGCGTTGCCAAGGAACGCTTCCTTCGTCGCGTCGTCGATGCCGCCGCCGTTGAGCGCCTCGAGGATACCCATCGCCAGCTCGTCGTCCTCAGCGTAGAACCATCTGATCTCTGCGTTGGAGGCATCGCCCATCAGGGACTCGAAGGAGGTCTTCGTGTCGGAACGGCTCCAGTTCATCGCGCCTGAGTAGGTGATGTTTGCAAGATCGTCCTCGCTCCACTTCAGGTCGTCTGCGATCGTCTCGCCGTCAAATTCCGCAGCGCCCGTCAGATAATCCACGAAGCCCTGGTCACGAAGCGTGGTCACAGATGAGGTGTCGCCCTCGTATACGTAAACCGCGTCGCCCGGCTTCATGCCGAGGGATACGAAGTATGCCGCAGAACCTGCGCCGATGCCGCTGTTGTCGCCCTTGACGTTGGAAACCGCCGTGCTGGAAACCGCCTCGATGATGCGGTCAAACGCCACATACGGAACCTCAGCGTCCACGATCTGCTGGATCGCCGACTGAACGGTATCGTCAAGCGGCTGGATAACGATCGCGATATTGCTGGTGTCGCCGGCAAGAATATCCTCGATCTGTGTGATCTGGTCGGATGCGCTTGCAGCCGTGATCACCTCTGCAGAGTAGGTTCCCTCATCGTTGATCTCCTCGGCCTTCTCCTTTGCGAAAGTAGCTACCGAGCCGGTCCAGCCGTGGTCCTCAGACGCTGTGAGCACATAGATGTGCGCGCCCTCTTCCTCAGCCAGGGCAGCCGTACCCATTCCGAGTACCATTGCAGATGCCGTCAGGCAAGCCAGCATTTTTTTGAATTTCATGTTGCATTCCTCCTTTTATGTTCATAAATTTGTGCATCGGAGCCAGAGCATGGCCCCTTTTTATCTTAAGACACCGGCCGGACGCGCAAAGCGCAGAACAGTCCGTGCGGCGTCTTTTGACCAGGAGCGTTTACTCGAGCACCAGACGCACGCCGCCGTAGATGCCGGCGTTGTTGCTGAGCTCAGCGCGCTTGAATACCGTGCCGCGGGAAGCGTGGAACGCGTACTCCGTGTAGTGCCTGCTGATCGCATCCAGAACCATGTCCCCGGCCTTCGACATGCCGCCGCCGATGACAAATGCCTCCGGATCCACCACGCAGGAGATCGACGCGAGCGCCTTGCCGAGCAGGAGCCCGACCTCGTCCACCATCTGCAGCGCGACCTTGTCGCCCTTCTTCGCCTCGTCAAAGATGTCCTTGGACGTGAAGCCCGGAATATCCTTCAGTGCCGTCTCCGCATCCGGGTTTGCGGCCAGATAGCGCTTCGTGATGCGCACGATCCCGTTTGCGGAGGCGTACTGCTCCAGGCAGCCCTTCTTTCCGCAGCCGCAGGGCTCCGTCTCATTGTCCCGCATCGGAATATGGCCGATCTCTCCCGCCGCTCCGTTGTTGCCCGGCAGGATGTGTCCGTCGATGATGATGCCGCCGCCGACGCCGGTGCCGAGCGTCACCATGACGATGTTCTGAAAGCCTTTTCCGCCGCCCTGCCACATCTCTCCGAGCGCAGCGACGTTCGCGTCATTTCCGGCCTTCACCTTGAAGCCGGTCAGGCTGCTCATCTCATTCTCCACGTTGAAGATGCCCCAGCCCAGGTTGACGCACTTCAGAACCGTGCCGTCCGAGCTGACCGGCCCCGGAACGCCCATGCCAAGGCCTTCGACGTCCCCGCGGGAGATGTTTTTCTCTTCAAGCTCTGCCGACACCGCCTCTGCGATATCGGTCAGGATATTCTTTCCGTTCTCTTCCGTTCGCGTGGGAATCTCCCATGTGTCAAGCAGACTGCCGGAGGTCTCGAACAGGCCGAGCTTGATCGTCGTTCCCCCGATGTCCGCGCCAAATGCATATTTTTTCATTGTTGTTTTCCTCACACTGGTTGAATTTGTCCGTGCGCCTGCACGGGAAGCCTGCTCTGCTGCTCAGCTCACAAAGTTTCTCAGATAGCGCGCGCTCTGGATGACCGCTCTCTTCGCGCTGTCGAGGGAATCCTCGAACGCCTTGTCCTCGACCTCGATCACGGTGCAGCCCTTGTAGCCGATGTCGGTCAGCGCGGACACGTATTTTCCCCAGTCCACATCGCCGAGTCCCGGAAGCTTCGGGCTCATGTACTGCAGCGGGTTCGCCATGACGCCGACGTCCGCCAGCTTGTCCTGGTACACCTTGATATCCTTGTAGTGCACGTGGAAGATCTTGTCCCTGAACTCATAGATCGGCTTGATATAATCGATCTGCTGCCATACAAAGTGGGACGGGTCGTAGTTGATGCCGAGGTTCGGGCTGTCAAGCACCTCGAATACCTTTCTCCAGTTCGCCGGAGTGCTCATGATATTCTGTCCGCCCGGCCACTCGTCGTCCGTGAACCACATCGGGCAGTTCTCAATCGCGATCTTCACGCCCTTCTCCTCCGCATGCTTGAGGATCGGGGTCCAGACCTCCTTCGCGATCTCCAGGTTCTCCGTCACGGTCTTGTTCGTCACACGGCCGATAAACGTCGTGACCATGTTCACGCCGAGCATCGCGGACGCGTCGATCAGGGCATGGAGATGCGCAACGTAGGAAGCTCTCTTCTCCAGATCCGGATCCAGCGTGTTCGGATAGTATGCAAGGGATGAGATCTCCACTCCCTTTGACGCGCAGAGATCGTTGATCTCCTTCGCCTTCTCCTCCGTGAGGTTCACAACGTCAATATGGCTCACGCCCGCGTAGCGCCTCTTTGCTCCGGCTGCCGGCCAGCACGCTACTTCCAGGCACTCCAGATTGTTCTCAGCCGCGAAATCCACAACCTCTTCGAATGTCATGCCCTCGCAGATCGCAGTAAGCAAACCAAATTTCATTTTCGTCTTCTCCTTTCACTTTTCAGGCGGTAGACAGCCTGTTCTTGTTATATCTATTTTACAATCTTTCCGCAAAAAAACTTCCTTTCTTTTGCCCCCTTTCCTGTTCTAAAATTGCCCTTTTGCGCTTCCGCGCCGCGGCGGCCCGCGAAAAGGTCAAAAAAGAACAACATAATTTTAATTTACTACATTCTACCATTGCGCGGGGGCAATTACAAGAATAATTGTACACATTACACAGCTCTGCGCGCCGTTCAGGGCTCCGGAGCCTCGTACACCGCCGTCTCAAACGGCTTCAGGGTCACGCTTCCTTCGGATACACGGCCCGTGTCCAGCCGCCTCATCGGACGCCTGAGCGTGATCCGGCGCTCCTCCTCCATAAAGTTGAGCACAAAATAGTAGCGGGATCCGTCCTTTCTGCGCAGAACCGCCTGCACGTCCTCCGGCACGGCCAGGTCGTCCGCAAACGGCTCCAGGATCCCCGTAAGGCGAAACAGTTCCTTCGCGATCTCCCGGCTGAACGTGCCGCCGAAGTGGATCGTTCTTCCCTTTCCGCAGCTTCTTGCCGTCAGCGCCGCCTTCCCCGCATAATAGCTGTCCCGATACTCTGCGAGCACCTCCGTGCCCTCGTCCGGCTCCAGGATATCGTGGAACACCGGCACCTCGAAGGCATGTCCGCCCCAGTCCATCGTGACCGGCTTCTCGTTCGGGCTGGCCAGCGTGAAATCGCGGACGTCCGTGCCGGTCAGGCCGCGCAGGAGCCCCGGCTGCGGCTGCATCTCAAAGCGCCCGTTCATATCCTTCGTCCCGGCGCGGCAGCCGAGGATCAGCGTGCCGCCCTGCTTCACATACTGTTCCAGAAGCTCCGCCCTTCTCCGGGTCATGATCATCGGGTGCGGATAGATCAGCACCGGATATTTCTCCAGCTCCTCCGGAGCCGTCTGGTCCCTCAGGTAGACGGCGTCGTACGGCGTGTGGTTCAGCTCGGACGCGCAGAATATCTCCTTTTCGCTCTGGCGGTCAAGCCGCCCGTGCCACAGATCCGCCTGCGCATCCCAGATATTGTCGTAATCCTTCAGCAGCCCGAAGGCCGCGGCGTTTTGCGCACCGCAGACCGGGGCGAGCGCCCTGAATTTCCGGCAGAAGTCCTTTACCTCCGCAAGCTTCCGGTTGTCACGGTTGTCATAATCCAGGATCCCGTGCCAGTACATCTCCGTCCCAAACGTGCAGGTCCTCCAGCGGAAAAAGGAGATGAAATCCGCCCCCTGCGCCACGCTCTGCATCGCCCAGAGCGTCAGCTGTCCCGGGCGCGGCGCCGGGCCCTCCATGCGCGTCACCCAGCCGATCGCGCCGGACTGCTGCTCCATGACGCCGAAGCGCGGGCTGACGGACCTCGTCTCGATCAGGTTCCGCGTCCATTTCCTGTCGTTCAGGTCATTTGACTGCCGCGGCGACCGGTCCAGCCCGAAAGCGAAGTTCGGGTAGGAGTCGTAGGTCATCAGGTCCAGGCTTTCCTCCGCCATCTGATGGTTGTCGAGATTTCCGAAGAGCCCGTTCGTCGTGATAAAATCCCCGGGCTTCCGGTATTTTTTCAGGATCTCCGCCTGCATCCGGCAGAAGCTGCGCGCGCTGTGCGAGATGAAGCGGAAGTAGTCGAGCCGCATGTGGGGGTTCCACCCCGTGCTCAGCACCGGCCCCGGCACGTCCGGCTGCTCCCAGTCCGTGAATGTCTGATTCCAGAACACGGTGCCCCAGGCGTCGTTCAGACGCTCCAGCGTCCCGTACTTCTCCTTCAGGAAAGCGCGGAAGGCCGCGGAGTCCGCCTCCGAGTAAAATTCATCTGTCTCACAGTTCAGTTCATTGTCGATCTGCCAGCCGATGACAGCCGGATGCGGGCCGCAGTGCTGCGCGATCTTCTCCACGACCCGCGCGCACAGCTCCCGGTATTTCGGCGAATTGTAGTTGTAATGCCGCCTCCCGCCGTGGCGGTATTTTACGCCGGACATGTCCGCGTTCAGCACCTCCGGGTACTTCACGGTGAGCCACGCAGGGGGCGTCGCGGTCGGCGTCCCGAAGATCACCTTCATGCCCTTCTGCTCGCAGAGATCCAGAAATCTGTCAAAAAAATCGAAGCTGAACTCATTTTCCGCCGGCTCAAATTTGTTCCACGCAAATTCCCCGATGCGGATCACCGAGATCCCGGCCTCAAGCATCCGCTCCAGATCGTCCGCCCAGAGCGTCTCCGGCCAGTGCTCCGGATAGTAGCACACCCCGGCCGTCATCTGCGGCCACGAAAAGTTCTGCATAGGTTTTGTTCCTCCGTTTTCTTTTCCAATATACATATGATGATGAGCTGCCCGACAAATGAGCCTGCCATCGATTCTTCCGGGCTGCCGCCGGACCCGCTCCGCTCTGGCCGGTGCTGAACGAGCGCCGCTGGCGCTCAGCACCTCACAATCTTGCCCGCACACTCCGCCTGCGTCCGTTATGCGAACGCTTCCGCGCACTCCTTCAGCCTCTCGATCACATTGATCTGCTGAGGACAGGCGTCCTCGCACTGTCCGCAGGCGATACAGTCCGCAGCCCCGGCATTCACGGCCGCCTTCGCATAGTCCTGACGGCCCTGCTCAAGCTGGCCCCAGATCAGCTGGCGGTTGCGCGCCGCAAAGATCTCCGGGATCGGAATCTGCTGCGGGCATCCCTTCGTGCAGTAATGGCAGGCCGTGCACGGGATGGATTTTACGCCGTTGATCGCCTCCTGCGCCTTCTGGACCGCAATCTGCTCCTTCTCATCCAGAGGCCGGAAATTCTTCATATAGGAAAGGTTGTCCTTCATCTGTTCCACAGTGGACATCCCTGAGAGCACCGTCAGGATCCCCTCGAGGGACGCCGCGTAGCGGATCGCCCAGGACGCGTAGGAGGCATCCGGGTTCGCCTCATTGAAGATCTTCTGCACTTCCTCCGGCGGCGCAGCCAGCGCCCCGCCCTTGACCGGCTCCATCACGACGATGGATTTCCCATGCTTTCTCGCAACCTCGTAGTTGGCCCGCGCGGCAACCTTTTCATTCTCCCAGTCTGCATAGTTGATCTGCAGCTGCACAAACTCCGCGTCCGGATGCTCTGTCAGAAGCTCGTCGAGGATCTGCGGCGTCGCATGGAACGAAAAGCCCCAGTGACGGATCAGCCCCTTCGCCTTCTGCTCTTTCACGAAATCCCAGATGTGGTACTCGTCATACTTTTTATAATTCTGAGGCTGCAGCGCATGGAGCAGGTAATAGTCGAAATATCCTGCCCCCGTGCGTTCGAGGCTGGTGTAGAACTGCTGCTTCGCCGCTTCCTCGTTCTCCGCCATCTGCCATGCGCACAGCTTTGTCGCCAGCGTATAGCTCTCGCGCGGATAACGGTCCACCAGAGCCGCCTTCGCCGCGCGCTCCGAATCCCCGCCGTCGTAGACAAAGGCCGTATCAAAATACGTCAGCCCCGCGTCCATAAACAGATCGACCATCTTTTTGGTCTCTTCCACGTCGATCTTCCCTGCGCTGTCCTTGGGCAGCCTCATCAGGCCAAAGCCCAGCTTCGGCGTCTTCTCGCCAAGATACTTCTCCATGTCTGTTCCCCCTTTAAATAATTATGTGATTTTGTGAATAAATAATCATACCATATTTCCGGCCCGCGGGCAAGGGATTTTGCGCCCCTGACGGATGTCCGCGGTACGCTCCCGGCGGATGTCCTTTGGATGATCCGTCCTGGAATTTATGCTCCTGTCAGCGCCCTCCGGATACCGGCTTTTCTTACATCTGCTTCTCCGGTTCCTGTTTTTCCTGCTCTTGCTTCTCCGGTTCCTATTTTTCCTGCTCCTGCTTCTCCGATTCCTGTTTTTCCTGCTCCTGCTTCTGCGGTTCCTGTTTTTCCTGCTCCTGCTGCTCCGATTCCCGGTTCTCCGGCAGCTGCCCCTCCAGCGCCCGGTAAAATTCCGGATACTCCTTTTTCAGGCGCACCGGCCTGCCCTGCGCGTCGAGGAAGCAGTGCTCCGACGTTCCCTCCAGCACGAGGGCCCCGTCCGTCTCTCTTGTCATCGTATAGGCGAGCGTCAGCTTTACTCCCCGGAACTCCTTCACACCGACCTGAATGCGGATCCTGTCGTCGAAGGTCGTCGCCGTCCTGTATCTGCAGTCCACCGCGATCACCGGAGACATGATGCCCGTCTCCTCCAGCCTGCGGTAGCTCCACCCGAGCTGATCCAGAAAGTCAATCCTGGCCTCCTCCATCCACCGGATATAGTTGGAATGGTGGGTGATCCCCATCCGGTCCGTCTCATAATACTGTACTCTGTGTGTATATTCTCTCATCTGCTTCCTCCATTCCGCCGCCGGAACTGCGGCACTGGTCTTCCTGCGGGCTGCCCGCCCGGCATGGCGCGTTTCGTCTCCTTTTCCAGACATTTCCGTATTTTCCACGCACATCTACGCAAATCCTCCAAAAAAAATTTTGGTACTGTTCTGCCGCCCGGATTTCATGTATAATAGACGGCGTATGTGATCTCAGGGAGGGAAAGGAGTTTTTTATGCTGAATTATCTGCTTGTATTTTTCATTTCGATGGTGCCGCTCGTGGAGCTGCGCGGAGCGATCCCGATCGGAGTGCTGCGCGGCCTGCCCATGGTGCAGACTTACATCATCGCGATCATCGGAAATATGATCCCGGTTCCGTTCATCTATCTGTTTGCGCGCACGGTGCTGCTCTGGGGCAAAGATAAGCCCGTGATCGGCGGCTTCTTCCGCTTCTGCCTGGAAAAGGGCGAAAAGGGCGGGAAGAAGCTGCAGGAAAAGGCTGGCCGGGGCCTCTTTGTCGCGCTTCTTCTGTTTGTCGGCATCCCGCTGCCCGGCACCGGCGCCTGGACCGGCACGCTGGCCGCCAGCATCCTCGACATGGATTTCAAGTCCAGTGTGGCCGCGGTCATGTGCGGCGTGCTCCTGGCCGGCCTCATCATGGGCGCCGCGAGCGCGGGCCTCTTCGGGGCCTTCGGAGCGTTTCTTGCATAGTGCGGCGCCCTGGCTGCGCGGACACGCGCCGGTCTGTGAACCGGCCGGCCCCTGTCAGATGCGCCGCGGGCGCTCGTCATATGTATCCGGACGCGGCCGTCTTTGAAACGGCCGCCCCGTTTCGGAGGAATTGCCATGAATAATATCATTTTGATCGGAATGCCCGGCGTCGGCAAAAGCACGATCGGCATTGTCCTGGCCAAGGTGCTCGGCTATGATTTCATCGACTCGGATCTTCTGATCCAGAAATCAGAGGGAAAGCTTCTCTGGCAGATCATGCGCGACGCCGGAAACGAAGGATTCAACCGCATCGAGGAGCGCGTCAACAGCGGGATCCTGGCGGAGCGCTCTGTCATCGCGACCGGCGGGAGCGTGATCTACGGCCCGGAAGCGATGGAGCATCTGCGCTCCATCGGCACCGTGGTCTATCTGGAGGCCGACTGTCCCACACTGGCCGCGCGCCTCGGCGATCTGACCAGGCGCGGCGTCGTCCTTCAGCCCGGACAGGGGCTCGCCGACCTGTACGCGCAGCGGGTTCCCCTTTATCAGAAATATGCGCATCTCACGGTTCCGGTCGGAGACCGGACAGTCCCGGAAGCGGTCGAGGCGATCACAGAAGCGCTCGCCCGCAGTACGCAGGCCTTCCGCTCTCCGGCCCCTCAATCCTGAGGTGCGGCAGATAGCCGCGAACCGTGACAACGTGCTTTTGTGCGGCAGGAAGGAGCCTCCATGCATCAGCCTGGCAGGCTCTTTCCATGCAGGGCGCCGGGGTCATCCGGCAGTCTGACGCGCCTGATCCCGGCCCAGCCTGCGGTACACCGTAAAATACATCGTCACAAAACAGGCTACGCCGCCGATCACATTGGAGACCGGCTCGGCCAGGAAGATGCCTGCCACGCTGTCTTTCATCAGATGCGGGAGCAGGACCGTCAGCGGCAGCACAATGACAACTTTGCGGAACATCGAAAAGAAAATCGCCTGTCTGGCTTTCCCGAGCGCCGTGAACACGGACTGCCCCGAAAACTGGAACAGCATGAACACAAAGCCTGCGAAGTACAGATGGACTGAGCGGACGCCGGTCTCGATCATCTCACGGTTCCCGGTGAACAGAGAGAGGAACGGCTTCGGGAACATCACAAGCAGGCCCCAGGCCGCCACCGTGTACAGTGCGCCGGCCGCCGACATGAAGCGGATCCCCCTGCGGATCCGCTCATATTTTTTTGCCCCGTAATTGAAGCCGAGCACCGGCTGCGATCCCTGCGTGATGCCCATGACCGGCATACTCAGGATCTCGCGGATAGAATTTAGGACCGTCATGATCCCGATGTACAGATCACCGCCGTAGATGCTCAGCATCGCGTTGCAGGCGATCTGTGCGACGCAGTTCGTCGCCTGCATGATAAAGCCCGCCGTGCCGAGCGTTGTGATATCGCGCACCAGCCTCCACTCCAGGCGGAAATGCCGCCTCCGCAGCTTCAGGATCGCTTTCTTTCCGGTGAGGAAGCGCAGCACCCAGACCGCCGAGATGGTCTGTGCCGCGACAGTCGCGATCGCAGCGCCCTCGATTCCCATCCCAAAGCCGAAGATCAGGATCGGATCGAGGATGAGGTTGATCAGCGCGCCGAGCAGCGTCGTCCCCATCGCGGTCCTCGGAAAGCCCTGCGAGGTAATGAAATTATTCAGCCCGTTGCCAAGCATGAAGAAAACCGTGCCGAGCAGATAGATTTTCAGATAGGTATCCGCGTACGGATACGTGGCATCGCTCGCGCCGAGCAGGTACAAAACCGGGCGCTTCAGCGCGTAGCAGGCGGCCATGATCACAAAAGAGGTCGCGAACAGCAGCACCGCCGAATTTCCCATGATCTTCTCCGCTTCCTCTTCTTTGCCCGCGCCGCGCGCGATCGAGCAAAGAGGCGCGCCGCCCATGCCGTACAGATTCGTGAATGCATTGATCAGCGAGACGATTGGGAAGACCAGCCCGATCCCCGTCAGCGCCAGGCCGTCTGAACCCGGCAGGTGGCCGATATAGATGCGGTCCACAATATTATAGAGAAGCTGGAGGATCTGCGCGATCATCAGCGGCACCGCCTGCGCCATGATGTGCCTGCTCACGCTCCCCTGCGAAAAATCATGTTCCATAAACGCTGTCTCACCCTTCCGTTTACACAATAATCCGCGCGCCGCGGACAGGGCAGGATCACGGGCAAACGCCCGGCGGCTGTCCTGACGGCCCTCCCGACGCCCTGCCCCTCGGCGCTCACCAGTAATTATAGGTACGAACCTGCCTCTTGTCAAGAAAGCGCGTTACTGCTCAGTCCAGGCACCAACGTTTTAACTTGACACAGTGCAAAAGCAGGCGTAAACTACAGATGATTATTCTATGCTGCGCCGGTTTCGGAAGTGTATCCTGCAGGCCGGCAGTATGTACATTCTAACCAAGGAAGGGGAATCATGATGGAAAAGAAAAACATCGACTGGGCAAATCTCGGCTTCGGCTATGTCCCGACAGACAAGAGATTTGTTGCAAATTATAAAGACGGAGCCTGGGATGACGGCTGCCTGACCTCAGACGCGACTGTGCAGATCTCAGAATGTGCCGGCGTGCTCCAGTACGCGCAGACCTGCTTTGAGGGCATGAAGGCCTACACGACGGAGGACGGACGGATCGTCACGTTCCGCCCGGACCTGAACGCTGAGCGCATGGAGTCCTCCTGTAAGCGTCTGGAGATGCCTGTGTTCCCGAAGGACCGTTTCGTGGACGCGATCGTGGAGACGGTCGCAGCCAATGGGGCTTACGTTCCTCCTTACGGCTCGGGCGCTACCCTGTACATCCGTCCGTTCATGTTCGGAAGCGACGCCGTCATCGGCGTGAAACCGGCCAGCGAATACCAGTTCCGCATCTTCACGACCCCGGTCGGCCCGTACTTCAAGGGCGGCGTAAAGCCGCTGACCATCCGTGTCTGTGATTACGACCGCGCGGCTCCTCACGGCACCGGCCACATCAAAGCCGGTCTGAACTACGCGATGAGCCTGTACGCGATCATGGACGCGCACCGCCAGGGCTTCGATGAGAATATGTATCTCGACGCAGCTACCCGCACAAAGGTAGAAGAGACCGGCGGCGCAAACTTCCTGTTCGTCACGAAGGACAACAAGGTCGTCACACCGAAGTCGAACAGCATCCTGCCGTCCATCACCCGCCGCTCCCTGCTCGTCGTCGCGAAGGATTACCTCGGTCTCGAGGTTGAAGAGCGCGAGGTCTACCTCGACGAAGTCAAGGATTTCGCGGAGTGCGGCCTGTGCGGCACGGCGGCCGTCATCTCCCCGGTCGGCAAGATCGTCGATCACGGCAGGGAGATCTGCCTGCCGAGCGGCATGACCGAGATGGGTCCGACCACCAAGAAGCTGTACGACACACTGACCGGCATCCAGATGGGCCGCCTCGAGGCGCCGGAGGGCTGGATCAAAGTGATCAAGTAAAATACGATCCGCGATCATACACACGGGGCTGCCGCAGGATAAACCAAAAATATCCTGCGGCAGCCCCATTCCGTCATATGTAATTTTATTGTCTGCTCTGTAAGATTTTACGGCTGCTTTGCAGCCCGAACCGCAGTGCACTATTTTCCAATCGCGCGCAGCCGGCCGTGGGATTCCTCCCGGTACATGTCCGCGATGTACGACGGCCCGTTCCACCAGAGTTTTGATGATTCGTCATACAGCAGAATCCCTGTTTTTGATGTTACGAAATCCTTTAAGACGACAGCCGGAGCAAGTGCGGAATCTTTTGTCAGCTCTTCGATCACCAGCGTGACCATCGCATCAATGGCAAATTTTTTCTGTTCCTCTGTAACTCTTCTCAGTTTCTCCATATCTGCTCACTTCCTTCAAACGACAGGCACTGCAGTCCTTTCTCAGTTCTGAAACAAAACTGGTCTTTCAGACGCTCCGGAATCAGTCTGCCTATGCAAAAGCGATCCGCTTCCTCACTTCCAACCGTGCCGTAAGCTCCGACCAGATAAGTCAGAATCGTGACATTTGTTGTATCATTTGCAATTTTTCCGGCTATCACATCATACTTTTTCATTTTCTCAACGACAGCCGGAAATGTATTCACCTTTCTGTGCCCCACTACGCAATGCAGCCAGTCGGCATCTGCATCATGATAAATATATTCTCTAATCCCCCGGACCGGATGATAGGAATATACAGAAATCACTCCATATTCCTGGTCTGCGCTGATGATTCCCTGCGCCTTTGCCTTCTTCAGCGATGTATTGATAAAATTTACCGCCTGCTCCTTCGAGGATGTCAGATAAAATCCTTTTCCAAAATCCTTAAAATTTGCGCACTTTGTCAGATCCGGGGTTCTTACTTCACAGTAGCTTCCATGATAAAGAAACATCCCGTCAGATAACTGCGGCATCCGGCTCCACCCCCTTGCATTTCAGCAGTGTTTTGATCTCACTGAACACCGCATCGTCGCCCTCCATGTGGAAAACGTCATAACAATCCTCTATGAAACTAAAAATATCGTACTGCTCAAACAGTGCCGCGGCAGCCGGAATCGGAATGTTCCATTTCTCCGAGGCAATCCGGAGCAATCGGACCTGCATAAAAATAATTTCAGATTTTTCACTCATATGGATGCTCTCCTTGTTTTTATTCCGATCCTTTCGTCAATCATAATGCACAAAAAGTTATATGGCTGCTTTGCAGACCGAACCGCAGTGCACTATTTTCCAATCGCGCGCAGCCTCGCCTCGATCGATCTTCCGCTCTCGTCAAACAGCAGCTCCCTGTTGTAGCGATAATAGCGCTCACACTCATATTCCTGCAAAAACTGCACGCTGTAGTAGTCATTGTTCAGCTCTGTTACAAAAATGACCGTTTCCTGCCCTGTGCCAAACGCCGCCTCCAGGAAATCAAACGCATGCTCGAGCATGCTTCCGGCATCGGCCGCCTCCTGCTCCAGGGCGTCCTGTTCTTTGTCGAACCAGCCTTTTATCCGCACGAACGCAGCTCTTCCGTCCGGAACGTCTTCTTTTCTGAGATTCTGCAGGTAACGCTCCAGAAGCTCTGCCACCTTCCGGCGGCAGTTTTCCTCCCCGCGGGTCAGAAGCTCCGCCGTCTTCCGGCGCTGCGTCTCACGCTGAAATTCTTCCGCCGCCGCAGAGAGGATGAGGTCGGCGCGCAGGGGCGTTCCCATGTCCTGCACTGTATCCTCCTTCCTGGCGCCCGGCATTCCCTCATCCTGCGCGCCGCCGGATATTCCCTGTGCGGCGTTTCTTTTCTCTGCGCAAGGCACTCCCTCATCCCGCGCGCCGTCCGTTAACTGCGGCTTCAGCTTTTTCAGTTCTTCATACAGAAGCTCCGCCGTCTGCTCCGCACGCATCAGTGCCGCGAAGCGGTTCCGGCAGCGCCCGAGCAGGAGGCTCACCACGCTCAGGCGCTCGTCGAACGGCGCATGGGCGGCCTTTTTCAGCAGGATCGGATCAATCGTCCCCTCCAGGACCGCATCGAGCTGGTAGTCCATCTGATACTTGCGGTACAGCTCCAGATAATTTGCAAAATCCTTTGCGATCGTCTCATGCTGGATGTACTGCACCACAACCTCACGGTCCATCTCCTTTCCCAGGCTGTCGTACACCGTGAGCATCTGTGACAGATCCTCCCAGCCGCGCGGCGTCGCGAATTTTCTTCCGTCCACGGTCGTCTCCATCTTGTAGAAATGCGCCGTCCGCGTATTAAGATAGGAAATCACGGCGGGGTGGAGCTGCTGCATCTGCGCATACTCCTTCCATACCGCAAAGTCCGGTTCCACCTCGATCTTCTTGACGCGGTCCATCGTCACGACATCAAACTCGCGCACCGATTTATTGTACTCCGGCGGATTGCCGGCCGCCACGATGATCCAGCCCTGCGGAATCTCATGGCTTCCGAACGTCTTGCACTGCAGAAACTGCAGCATTGCCGGGGCAAGTGTCTCTGACGCACAGTTGATCTCATCGATAAACAGGATGCCCTCGGAGAGTCCCGTTTTCTCCATTTTCTCATAGACAGAGGCCACGATCTCGCTCATCGTGTACTCCGTGACCGTGTATTCCCGACCGCCGAACATCTGCTTCGAGATGAACGGCAGGCCGATCGCGCTCTGCCGCGTGTGATGTGTGATCGTGTACGCTACGAGCGCGATCCCGCACTCCTTCGCGATCTGCTCCATGATCTGCGTCTTGCCTATGCCCGGCGCGCCCAGCAGCAACACCGGCCGCTGACGGATCTGTGGGATCACATATTCTCCATATTTATCTTTTAAAAGATACGCCTCGATCGTATCCTTAATCTCCTGTTTTGCACGCTTGATGTTCATGATATTCCTCTTATTCTCAATTTTCCCGGCAGGACATCGCCGGAAGCACCGTTTCTTTCACTGCTTTGCTCCCGCCTGTCCTGCCAGACTCTTTTCATCCGGAAATCCTGTCAAAAAATATTTTCTCACAGCCGGAACGGCTGCCATAATGTCACAAAGCCGGCTCTGCCAGCTCCTCCTCCCCTAGGATCAGTTTGATCGCCCACGGCGGCACGTCCACGTCACGGTAATCCTCTTTCATAAACACAAACGCGGTCTCATAGGGAGGTTTTCTGACCGGAAATGTCCCGTATCCATCCGTAAAATAGATCAGCCCGCGCAGCTTCGTAAAGCAGCCCTGCCGCAGCAGCTCCTGCACGCGCACAAACGCCGGGCGGAAATCCGTTCCGCCGAACCCGCGCACCGTAAAATGCTCCAGGTAATCCTGCATCTCCTCACGGCTCGTCACCAGCACGTCCTCCTGCACCCTGTCGTCGCACTGCAGGATGTGCACGTGGATTTTCCGGAAGAATCCCTCCGACTCGCTCAGCACACCGTACGTTTCTTCCAGAAACCGCCGGATCAGCGTGCCGCTGCACGACATGGAGGTATCCACGACGACCACAAAGTCCTCGACCTTCTGCACCTCCCTCGTCTCCAGCGGCTCGACCAGAGGCATATTTCCATACAGCTCCATCCCGTAATTATAGAAAATATAGTCGAACGAATCCATGTCGACCTGCATCTCTTCCTTCAGCACGGAAAACTTCCGCAGGAACTCCCGGTAATCATAGCGCTTCCGGTTCGCCGCGCTGACCTGTTCCTCCAGGCTCTTCACGTCATCGGCTGCTTCCTTCGAGAATGTCTCCATCTCCGTCTGCATCCGCTCCCGGATATCATCCCACTTTTTCTGCTGAGGGCTCTGGCTTCTCTGTGAATCCTCCTGATCCCAGTAACGGTGATCGTCCGTCAGAAATTCGCGCTTCCAGGCGTCCAGCTGCGCCTGCACCGGGTGCATCCGGCACAGAAAACGGTATACGCGCTCGGCCGTCACAACCGGGCGGGAGCCCTGCTCCGGGTTCTCCAGCATCCGGTACAGCTCCCGGCGCAGCATCGATTTCGGTCGATATACCGCTTTCACATACAGTCCGTCGATCACGTACTCTGCCGCGATATCGCACGCCAGATCCCAGTATTCCCGGTCGCGTCCCCCGCGGTTCCACAGGTGGGAAAACAGGCAGTGCACGATGCTGTGCAGGTACTGCCGGTTCACCGCCTGCCGGCCGCGCCGGAATACCTCCACGAGCGCATCCGGCTGAAAATACAGCGTCCTTGCGTCCGTTCCGCTCACCCGCACCTGCTGATCCGGCAGGAACGCAAGCGACGACAGCGCCACATCCAGGAATCGCATGTTCAGGTATAGCTCATTCCTGGCATTTCGCAGGATATCCGCTGCAATCTCAATAAAATCGAGCGTCTGCACACGCTCCCCGTAAATCGGATTCATAATGATCACATATCCTCCGCCAGCAGCTCCCCGGCCTTTTTTTCAAATTCGTAAAACAAATCCGTATATCTCCCGACAATGGTTTTACAGTATTCCCGTATCACACTCTCGTCGTAGTCATGCGCCAGCTCATTGCGGACGCGGAGCATATCCATCCACTCCTGTGCATCGATCAGCTCCGCACGGAACGCCTGTCTGAGAACTTCTCTCGGCGAACCCGTCACAAACCCGGTGATTCCATAGTACTGCACAAGGATATCCTTCATCACCTTCCATGCAAGTTCAAATGTGATTCCAAACTTCGCTCCGGTTCCGCTCAGGACAAAGGAATCCGACATATCCCTTTGCCGCGCCTCTGCAAGAGCCGCAAGAGAGTTCTGAAAGCTAAGAAACCGATTCATAAATTTTCCTTCCATACAGGCGTATATCCTCCAAAAGATTCCGGTTCCGGCACGTATCCAGATTCAGCAGGTCTACCGTATACAATGTGGGGATCTCGTCCACCTGCCAGAACAGCGTTCCAAAGTCCTGCGCGCCGCTCACGGCGATATCAATATCGCTGCGCTCCCGGTGCGTTCCCTTTGCACGCGAGCCATACAGATAAATCTCCCGCACAGAGTGCTCCTTACATATTCTTATGACCTCTTCAAGAACCTCATTTACGTCCATACCCCACCTCTGAAGCTGTCTCTGTCCATGCGTCTGCCGCCGTGCCGCGTATTTACGTACACAGTATAATGGATTTCGGGTGTCTGTGCAAGAAGTGTTTTGCAGGGATTAAAAAGGGGCCGTCGCAAAATACAGCCGGATTGTGATAAACCCTCCCTGTGTATTTTTCGACAGCCCTCGTCTTTATTCTCTTTGTCCGGCCTGTCTATGTCCAGGCCAGGATCATCACCAGTATCACTGCGCCGAGGCCCAGTATAAAGGCCATGCCGATCAGCAGGGCCGCTTTCAGCGCCCCGAGCGCGTACATTCTCCGCTCCTGCGGAGTCATCACATCCGACTGCTCCCACGGGCGGTCCGGACGGCTGTCCCCTGATTCCTCCCGGGATGAGCCGGCTCCCCGCTGGCCGCCCTGCAAGGCCGGATCCTGCGCCGCCTGCGGCCTTCTCATCCGGAAGAGCGCCGGGCCCTCGATCCCGCTCATATCAGCGACCGTGCGTCCGGCGTCCTCCGGGACACGCGTCCGGTCTTCGGGATTCTCCCGGTCTCTCTGCTTCTGTCTCGCAGTCATTTTCCGCATCTCCTTTTCCCTGAAACCGTCCATGGGGACTCCCGCTCCTGCCCCGCTTCTTCCTCATGTCCGGGCAGGTTCTCAGCGCGCCATCCCCCTGTGTTCTGAAGGAGCGGCCTCACGTCACCCGAAAGACCGGCACCACACCGCCCGAAAGGATCAGCATCGCACCATCCTGAAGGATTGGCCTCGCGCTGCCCGAAAGGACCGGTGCCGCACCATCCCGAAAGACCGGCACCGCACCGCGGTGCGTCAAGGGTCACTGTGTTTTAGCACCGGCGTCGTCGTACAGGTGGCAGACCACATAGTGGCCCGGCTCTATCTCACGCTGCGCCGGAACCTCTTCCTTGCAGCGCTGCATACAGTTCGCGCACCGCGTGTGGAACTTGCAGCCCGACGGCGGATTTGCCGGGGACGGGATCGAGCCCTCGAGCACGATCCGGTTCATCTTCGCATGCGGATCCGGAACCGGGATCGCAGAGAACAGGGCCCGGGTATACGGGTGCAGCGGATTGCGGAAGATGTCCTCCGTCCTGCCGTACTCCACCAGATCCCCGAGGTACATCACGCCGACCGTGTCCGATATGTGCTCCACGACGGAGAGGTCGTGCGAGATAAACAGATAGGTGAGCGAATATTTCTCCTGAAGATCCTTGAGCAGGTTGATGATCTGCGCCTGAATCGAGACGTCGAGCGCCGACACCGGCTCGTCGCAGACCACAAACTCCGGATTGAGCGCCAGTGCGCGCGCAATGCAGATGCGCTGGCGCTGGCCGCCTGAAAATTCATGCGGGTAGCGGTCCTTGTGGAACGGCTGCAGCCCGCAGTTGTCCATCACGCGGTCGACATAGTCGTTAAATTCCGCCTTCGGCACCAGATTGTGCTCTCTGACCGCCTCGCCGATGATCTCACCCACCGGCAGACGCGGCGACAGGCTGGAAAACGGATCCTGGAAGATGATCTGCATCTTCGTGCGCAGCGCGCGCATCTCTTTCGCAGAGAGGTCATAGACTTCCCTGCCGTTGAACAGCACCTGGCCGTCCGTCTTCTCCCCCGACAGGCGCAGGATCGTGCGCCCCGTCGTCGTCTTGCCGCAGCCGGACTCGCCCACAAGGCCCATCGTCGTGCCCCGCTTCAGGTTGAACGTGACGCCGTCCACGGCCTTCACCCAGCCGACCGTGCGGGACATCATGCCGCCCTTGATCGGGAAATGTTTTTTCAGATTGTTTACCATCAGGATATACTGAGGGTCGTAGGTGACGGGAGTGCCGTCAGCCATGCCTTTCCGTGTGCTCATCACGCCTTCCCTCCTTTCCGGCCTGTGCCTGCCTCCGGTTTCCGCCCCGCTGCCCGGCCGGCGTCCGCCGGATTCTGACCTGCCGGCGGGACTTTCTCCGGCTTTTCACCGTCGTAATAGCGGTAGCAGGACACCTTGTGCGTCGCAGACAGGCTGATCTCTCCCGGATATTCCCCGCTGCACCGTCCCACGCACATCTCACAGCGGTCCTTGAAATAGCAGTAATCCGGCATGTTGATCGGATTCGGCACCTTGCCCGGGATTGAGTAAAGCTTGTCGACCTGTTTGCCGACCACCGGCTTGGACGCCATCAGTCCGATCGTGTACGGGTGCGCCGGGTGATAGAAAATATCCTCGGCCGTCCCCTTCTCCACGATGCGCCCCGCATACATGACCACGACATAGTCGGCCATCTCCGCGATGACGCCCAGGTCATGCGTGATAAACATGATCGAGGAATTGATCTTATTTTTCAGGTTTCTCAGCAGATCGAGCACCTGCGCCTGGATCGTCACGTCCAGCGCCGTCGTCGGCTCGTCCGCAATGATGATCTTCGGGCTGCACGCGAGCGCCATCGCGATGCAGACACGCTGGCGCATTCCGCCGGAAAGCTCATGCGGGTACATCTGGTAGACGCCCTCGCTGTTCGCGATGCCCACCATCTCCAGCAGCTCGATCGTCCGGGCCTTCACCGCGTCCCTGCTCTTCCCTTCCCCGTCGTGCAGCTCGATGACCTCATTCAGCTGGTCGCCGATGCGGAAGACCGGGTTCAGGGACGTCATCGGCTCCTGGAAGATCATGGAGACAAAATTGCCGCGCAGGTTCTGCAGCTTCTCGTACGGCATCTTCGCCACATCGTATGCCTTGGAGCCCAGGTTCAGGCGGATCTCGCCCTCCACGATCTGGCCCTGGGGCCGCTGCAGCAGCTGCATCAGGGAGAGGCTGGTCACGGACTTGCCGCAGCCCGACTCGCCCACGACGCCCACGGTCTTGCCGATCGGCACCTCAAAGCTCACGCCGTCCACGCTCTTGACCGTGCCCGCGTCCGTGAAGAAATAAGTGTGCAGATTGTCAAACTCCACCGCGTTCTGCGGATCGTGCATGACAGTCAGATATTCGCTCTCAGGAACATTTTTCCGCTTGCGCTTTTTCTCCAGTTCATTTGTAATTTTGCGGTTCGCTCTGGAAATCCGCCGGGACTCTCTGCCGGAGAGGTAACCCTCTGGTTTTTTCTTTGCCATTTCGCGCCCCTCCTCTCTACCGTTTCATCTTCGGGTCGAACGCGTCGCGCAGACCGTCGCCCACAAAGTTGAATCCGAGCACCGTGATCAGCAGGCAGATGCCGGCCGGTATCCACACGTACCAGAACGTCGTCATCACGTACGAGTTATTTACATCAGAGATAATGTTGCCCCAGGAGGCAAACGGGAATTTGACGCCGAGGCCCAGGAAGGACAGCGTCGCCTCCGTGATGATCGTGGAGCCGAGTCCCATCGTGCACGTGACGATCAGCTGCGGGATCACATTCGGGATCAGGTGGCGGAAGATGCGCCGCGATACGCGGATGCCGCAGGCTTCCGTGGCCGTCATAAATTCCTGCTCGCGCAGCGAGAGGATCTGGCCGCGCACCAGGCGCGCGATCCCGGGCCAGCCCAGGAATCCGAGGATCAGCATCAGGTAAAGCATGCGGATCTGCGGATCCACACGCATGTTGTCCATCGCCGCACCCAGAATGATGATGATCGGCATCGAGGGAATGCAGTAGAAAATATCCACGATACGCATGATCAGGTTGTCGATCCACCCGCCGAAATAGCCGGAAATGCCGCCCAGGATGACGCCGATCACGGTCTCGATCGCGACGACGATAAAGCCGATGACCAGGGACACGCGTCCGCCGTACATCAGGCGCACCAGCATATCCATACCGTTGTTGTCCGTCCCGAGCAGATGCGCGGACGACGGTCTCGCATACGTGTCGTAGACATAGGTGGCAGTCTCCTGCTGAACAGACCACACCTTTGCGCTCGCGTCATACTCGATCGTGTAGGTGCTCTCTTTCCCGTCCGCATCCGTATAGACAAACTCGTCCGTATCGGTCTCCAGCGCTTCCTCGAGCCGCTCCTTGAAATCCCGGGTGATGACCACGCCGTTCTCCTTCGGGGCCACGACAAAGCGGCTGATATAGGCGACCGCGGTGTCCCCCTGAAGGATGTTGCCTTCCGCGTCCAGCGTGTAGTCGGTTCCGCCGGCGGAAAATTCCGTGCCGCCGTTTGTATAGGCTCTCAGGGCCTCAAGCTTCAGATCGAAGGATGGCTCATCCATGCCGTCCTCCGCATTCACGATATCCTTGTAGGCGATCGCGAGCATCGTCCCGTCCGCCTTGCTGACCGAGTAGAAATCCGGTCCTTCCTCGGCGATCGTATAGCTCTCGCCCTTCCAGTCGAAGCTGTCCTTCCCCTTGCCGTAGGCGAGCAGGAACTGTGCCTCCATGATCGTGCCGAACTCCTGTCCCTCCGCCACCGCGTAGCGCAGGTCTTCGTTTCGCACGACCCCGACATATTCCTTGTCGAGATAAGTCGTCGTGTAAAACTGCTCTGCCTGCCCGTACGGCATGACAAACCCTCCGATAAAGGAGAACACGAACATCACGATCAGCATCACGAGGCCAAGCACGGCCAGACGGTTCCGGAAAAAGCGCTTTATGACGAGCGCGCCCGGCGACAGCACCTTCACGCGGCGGTCGTCGTTGAGGGAATACTGCTCTTCTTCTGTTTGGGTGTTCTGTTTCAGTTCTTCAGACATGCAATTCCCTCCCCTCTACGCGATGCGCACGCGCGGATCCACCACCGCGTACAGAATATCCGATATCAGGTTGCCCGCCAGGGTCAGGACAGCGATAAAGCTCAGGTAAAACATGGTAAACGGAATGTCTCCGGCCACCATCGCCTGATAGGAGGCAAATCCGATCCCCGGTATCGAGAACAGCGTCTCCGTGATCAGCGCGCCGGAAAACAGGCCGGGCAGGGAGCCGCCGACGATCGTCACCAGCGGGATCAGCGTATTGCGGAACGCATGGTGATAGATAACCTTCGACTCGCTCAGGCCCTTCGCGCGCGCCGTGCGGATGTAGTCCGCGTTCAGTACCTCCAGCATGTTCGTCCTCGTGTAGCGCATCAGCGAGCCGACGGATATGATCGTCAGCGTGGCGATCGGCAGTACCAGATGGTTGCACTTGTCGAGGAACTGTCCCATCGCGTCAAGCTGCGCGTAATTGCGCCCCACAATCCCGTGCGTATCGAACCAGCCAAGCTTCACGGAAAAAACCAGCTTGAGGATCGTCGCAAAGAAGAAGGTCGGGAGCGAGATGCCCACCAGCGCGCTGGCAGAGATAATATAATCCGACCGTGAGTACTGCTTTGTGGCCGCGATCACGCCGAGCGGGATCGCGATCACCAGCTCCAGGATCAGGGAGATCGCTCCCATGACAAAAGAAACGCCGATCACGCTCTTGAACTCCTGCACCACCGGCACGGTGAAGCGCCAGCTGTCCCCGAAATGTCCGTGTGCAAAATCATTCAGCCAGCGGAAATATCCGATCAGGATCGGCTGATCCAGGCCGTAGGACGCATTGAGCTGCTCCAGCCACTCCGTGTAGGATTTGGAACCCGGCTTGGACGAGAGCTGGATGGCCATTGTCTCCACGTAGCTCGTCGGCAGGCAGCGGATCAGCGTGTAGATGATCAGTGTGACAAAGAAAAGAATAAAAATTGAAAACAGGATACGCTTGATAATATAGTTCCGCAAAAAATCCCTCCTTTCCATTTCAAAGAAGATGATGTTAAGGTCACATGAAACCGGCAGGAACTTTCCTGCCGCAAAGGAAAACCGCGCAGCAGGCGGCTGCCTCACCTTTGAGTACAGTCCCCGGCTGCGCGGCAAACTGAAAACGTCCGGTACGGAATATCACAGGGACGCGCCTGCGCCCTGTGATATTCCGCATAATTCCGGCAGATTTACTTATTTTTCAGAAGTCCGTGCTGACCTCTGTCCGGATTACTGGGTAAGCTCGAGCTTCTCAATCTCATCCAGGTAGCTCCAGTACGGAGTCATATCGGTCGGCATCGAATCTACCACCACGCGCTCCGAAGAGATCGCCAGCGCGTCGCTTCTCTGATAGATCGGGATCTCAACCGCATAGTCCATGATGATCTCCATTGCTGCCTGGTAGATCGACTTGCGGTAGGTCTGATCTGTGGAGGCACGTCCGGCCTCGATCAGCTCGTCAAGCTCGTCCACGCGGATCTGATAGTAGTTCGTGCTGCCCTGAGAGTGGTACAGCTGGTACATATCCGGATCGGAACCCGACTGCCATGCCGCGCACCACAGCTCCGCGATGCCGTTCTGGTAGCTTGTGTACAGGTCGTTGGCGTTCACGACGTCGTTGATGCTGAGCGTGAAGCCGATCTCCTCAAACGCGTCCGCCACATTCTTCAGAAGCAGGAAGCTCGGGTGATCGCCCTGGCCGTTGCCGCCGAGGATACACTCATACTCAAGCTTCGCGCCCTCCGGGGCTGCCGTCAGCTTGCCGTCCTCAACCGTGTAGCCCGCCGCCTCGAAGTATGCGAGAGAAGCCTCGAGAGCCGCCGCGTACTTGTCCTCTGTGCTCATATCCGCCGTGTAGATCGGGTTGCCGTCCACATCCGTAGAGTAAGCGATCTGATATCCGTCGTCCGTGGTCTGCGGAGCAGCCCAGGAGGTGTTGGAGATCGGGTAGTTGATCACGGAAGCCGTCGAGCCGTAGTAGGAGTCGATCGCCTCGTCGCGGTACACAGCGATCATCGTAGCGATCGCCTTGCGCAGAGCCTTGGACTCATCCGAATACGGATCGTCGCCGACCTTGACGTTGTTCGGGTTGATGCCGATGTAGCCATAACCGCGGTAATCGATCAGCTTGGTCGTGATGACCGGACCGTCAAAGTTGTCCCACTCGTCATCGCTGAAACCGTTCTCGGAAGCGATCTGCTTCGCGGTGTCCACGGAATAGCTCGGGTCTGAGATGTCAAGCGTGCCGGCAACGATACCGTTCACCTTATCGGCCTCTGCAGACTCCAGGAAATTCAGGTGCGCAATCTTCGGCTCGCCCTTGAAGTACAGCGGGTTCGCATCCATGTAGACGACGCCGTTCGAGTACTCCTTGAAGACGTACGGGCCTGCGCCCATCGGCTCGGAGGTCTTCGACTTCACTGCGGACAGGTCACCCTTCGTGAAACCGAACTGATGTCCTTCATAATCATACATATCCTCATCGCCATAGTAGTGCAGCGGAACGATCGGGATCTGCATCTGATAGATCGCCGTCGCATCCAGCTCGGTCGTCGTCACGCGCAGCGTGTAGTCGTCGACTCTCTCGATACCGGATACATAATCCGCGGAATCCTCTGTCTCAACACCGACGAGGTACTCCTGATCCAGGTAACTCCAGAGCGCGCTGCTCGCCAGCTCGACATCGGAAACCTCGTTGTAGTCGCCGCCGTGGCCTTCCACCATCGCGTTGAAGAAATCAAGAGCGGTCGCACCTTCTTCAACCTCAAATCCCCAGTTCGGCGTGATCGCCTCTACCGGGTCGTCCGGTGCGTTGTAGCCGTTTGCGATGCAGTAGTCCAGAATGGACTGTGCAAACTGTTCGCCGGCAGCCGGAAGGGCCTCGGTCCAGAATGCAGTCTGCGTCTCCTCATCCCAGTATGTAAAGTCGTTATTGTCCTCGCCCGCCTCGATCAGCAGTGAGTACAGCGGAGCCATGCCGCTGCGGTACTCCTCCAGGCCCTCGATCGGGATGGAGTACATCGTGGTGCTGCCGTCATAGGTCGGGTCAAGGAATACGTACATGCTGAAGATCACATCATCGATCGTCGCAGGCTCTCCGTCTGAGAACACGATGTCGTCGCGGATCTTGAGCTCATAATCCACGGTGCCGTCCTCGTTCTCCGTAACGGTGATGTCGCCTGCTCCGGTATATTCATAATCTGTGCCGTTGTAAGAGCGCGTCTCGCCATCGATACCGGTGTTGATCGGGTTGGACACACGGTCAAGCACGAGCGTCGGCAGGGAAAGCATACCCACAATATCGTTGTCCGCAGCGCTTGCCGCGAAGAACGGGGAGAACTTGCCCTCAAGGCCCTGCTCTGTCGAGATCACGACCGTATCCCCGGCTTTCTCAGCCGGAGCAGCCTCGTCTGCCGCAGCTTCCGTCTCTGCTTCCTCAGCCGGAGTGATCTCTGCCTCCGTCGCCGGCTCTTCGGTCACTTCCTCGGTCTCGGCCTCCTCAGCCGGGGTGATCTCTGCCTCCGTCTCCGGTGCTTCGGTCACTTCCTCGGTCTCGGCTTCCGTCTCGGCAGCCTCGGTCACTTCTTCGGTCTCAGGAGCCTCGGTCACTTCCTCGGTCTCGGCTTCCGTCTCAGGAGCTTCCGTCACTTCTTCGGTCTCAGCAGCCTCGGTCACTTCTTCGGTCTCAGCCTCAGTCTCAGCAGCCTCGGTCACTTCTTCGGTCTCAGCCTCAGTCTCAGCAGCCTCTGCCGGAGCCTCAGTTACTTCCTCAGTCTCGATCTCCGTCTCGGCAGGCGTGATCTCCGCCTCGGTCGCAGCCTCGGTCTCAGGAGCTTCCGTCACTTCCTCAGTCTCAGCTTCCGTCTCGGCAGGTGTGATCTCTGCCTCAGTTGCCGCCTCGGTCGCAGCTTCTGCTGCCGGTGCCTCAGCTGCCTCACCGGTCTCGACCTCAGCAGCCTCGGTCACTTCCTCGGTCTCGGCTTCCGTCTCGGCAGGCGTGATCTCTGCCTCCGTCGCAGCCTCGGTCTCCGGAGCCTCAGTTACTTCCTCGGTCCCGGCTTCCGTCTCGGCAGGCGTGATCGCCGCCTCAGTCTCAGCCTCCGTCGCCGGTGCCTCAGTCACGGCTTCGGTCTTTGCCTCCGTCGCCGGCGCCTCAGTCACAGCCTCAGTTTTCTTTTCAGTCGTCTTTTCCGTCTGTTTGTTACTTGATGAACCGCCGCCGCAGCCTGACAGTGAAACAACCATAGCCGCAGACAGCACCAGAGCAAGTAATTTTCTTACTTTTGACATCCTTTTACCTCCTTGCATAATTAATATAAAATACTGCCACACTATATTCTACCTTTTTATAGGCAAAGTGTCAATCATAAATCCTTTCTATATCCAATGCATTTTCTGTATATTTTTCCGTACAAGCAGCGCAGAGCAGGCCGCCGTGAGCTCCAGAAAAAGAAACGCCGCAAAACCCGGGCCTCTCCCCCCGAAGCCGCTGCGCGCCGCAAAGACGATCTCGCCTGCAGACGCGAGCACGGCGCAGACCGCCGTGACGGCAGCCCGCGCCGGAAGCTTCTGAACACCTGCTTCAAAAACATACGCTTTCATCGGATCCCCGCCGGTGCAGACGCGGTACAGCGCCAGGCACATTCCTCCGCCGGCCGCCAGGCCGGCCGCATAGGGAAGCAGGACATAGATGCAGTTTCCCATGCCCGGGGCCGGAATGCAGCCCGCGGCGGCCATTGCCGCGCAGGCCGCCGCACACAGCGCCGAGAGAAGAAATTTTTTCCTTCGCAGATCTGTCCCGCGGTAGGAATACCTCCGCCCGCCATATTCATAGGCGCCCTGCTCATTCCGCCGGTAATCATTCAGGTAGGCCCGGCGGCCCTTTTTCTTCCCCATCACGCTTCACTGCTTCCTTTCCGTATCTCCGATCTGAACCACCCGCGTTTCGCCGCGGACTGCTTCTGTCACCTGCCGGCTGCGCCCCGGTGCGGAACACCTCCGCCTCCTGCACAGCTTCTCAGGCTGCCCCTGTCCTGCGCACGCTGCCGCGGAACACCTCCGCCTCCCGCACAGTTTCTCAGACTGCCTCTGTTCTGCGCACACTGCCGCGGAACACCTCCGCCGGCTGTGCGCGCCGCGGCCGTCCCGGCCTCAGCAGGTTCCCGGCAGGTCGTAATTTTCCAGCCACTCCCTTGCCTTCTCGCACACGCCCTTCAGGCAGCTCTCATCGAACGGGCTCTCGAGGCCGGCATGCTTCAAAAGCTCCGTGAACACCCTGCTGCCGCCCTGCTTCGTGTAGGCCATATAGTGCTTCCACGCGTCCTTCGGGTCGGCCTGGATGCGGGCCCAGAACTGCAGAGAGACAGTCTGTGCCAGGCAGTAGTCGATATAATAGAACGGCGAGGAATAAATATGGTGCTGTCTCTGCCAGCCCTCGCCCTCGCTGTAGAACGGGATCTCGCCGTCCAGCCTCATCCACGGCATGTACACGCCCAGCAGCTCCTTCCATACATTGTGGCGCTCCCGCGGCGTCATCTGCGGCTTCTCATACACAATGTGCTGGAAGTGGTCGACCATCGTCCCATACGGGATAAACTTCAGCGCTCCCGCCAGGTGGCTGTAGTAGAATTTCTTCGTATCCTCCCCGAAAAATCCCTCAGCCCACGGCCAGGCGAAGAACTCCATCGACATCGAGTGCACTTCGCAGGCCTCAAGGCCCGGCCACACATACTGGAGCGGCACCCGGTCGCGGTTCATCCACGCCGCAAAGGCATGTCCCGCCTCGTGCGTGATGACCTCCACATCGTGCTGCGTTCCGTTAAAATTCGCGAAAATAAACGGAACCTTGTAATCCGGAATGCTCGTGCAGTAGCCGCCGCCCGCCTTGCCTTTCGTGGAGAGCACATCCAGCAGCTCGTTGTCCAGCATGGTATTGAAAAACTCTTCCGTCTCCGGCGACAGCTCGCTGTAGAACTTCCTGCCCTGTTCGAGGATCTCCTGCGGCGTTCCGCAGGGCTTCGGATTGCCGGCACGGAATTCGAGCGCGTTGTCCGCGAAGCTCATCGGGTAGGTCTTGCCGAGGCATTTTGCCTGGCTGCGGTAGATCGCGTCCGCGACCGGCACGAGGTGCTTCACGACCGCCTCCCGGAATTTCTCCACGTCCTTCTTCGTGTAGCAGTTGCGCTCCATCCGGTAATAACCGAGCTCGGTGTATCCGTCATAGCCAAGCTTTCTGCCCATAGTGTCGCGCACGTGCACCAGTTGGTCGTACAGATCGTCAAACTCTCCCTGATGATCCTTGTACCACTGGCCCTCGGCCTTCCATGCCGCGAGGCGCTGCGCGTCATCCGGGTCGTTCTTAAACGGCGACATCTGCGAGAGCGTGTAGATTCCGCCCTCGAACGGGATCTGCGCGGACGCAAGGAGCTTTTCATATGTCGTCTTCAGCTCATTCTCTCTCTGGAGATCCGGGATGATCTCCGGCGCGAAGGTCTTCAGCTCCATCTCGGCCTTCACAAACATCAGGTCTCCGTACTCATCCGTAAAATCCTTCCGGTAAGGACTCTCCAGCATGGTCTTTGTCCAGATCTGGTCGTACTCAGCCAGCTCCGGGATCACCCCGTCCCAGAATTTCACCTCACCGTCATAAAATGCGTCCTGCGTGTTGATGTCGTGGCGGATGCTGGCAAGCGTACCCAGCGTGTTGATATGCTTCTCCAGCCCCTCCTTCTCCAGGAAAATCTGCTTCGCTTCCGCATAATCTCTTGCCGCACGGAATCTCTGCGTCAGCGCGGCAATCTGGCTTTTCAGCGCCTCGGGATCGGGACGCTCGTAAACCATTTCCGAAAATTTCATCGCATTTTCCCTCCTGTCCCTGTATTTTATTGATATTGAGAGTGCCCTCCGAAAAGAGCACTCTCATAATACCCACGAACTGCGCAGCCTCACTTTAACACTTTACGTTTTGATTATAAACCCTTTTTCCATAAAGATAAAGCATTATTTCCGTTCTGCCGAAGATTTTCGTCCCTGTCCCGGCAGATGTGCGAGTGCCGCCGCCTCCGCGGCGCTGCAGCCCTCCCGGCTGTAGCGCGCCTTCTCATACAGGGCGTGCAGCTCCTCTGTATATCCGTCTGCGCCCATCAGTGCCTTCTGCTCCAGCTCCTGCGGCGTCTCCCAGCCGCCCGGCCGCCCGGGCAGCTTCTTTTTCAGCATTTTTCTGTAAAACCGCCGGATCTTCTGATTCGGCGAATGGGCCCTCTCCGTGCGCCTGCCGCGGCCCCGCCTGCGCATCCCGGCCTCGGTGCGCATCTCGTCGTCCAGAAAGGCGATCTCATCCTCCTGCCTTGAAAACTGCCCGGACATGTGCCTCCACCATTCCCGGATCAGGAAAAGCATCAGCAGGACCGCTCCCGCCACGGCCGCAGCCGTGAGCAGGTTCAAAACGGCCATCTCCAGTTTTCCGGGCTTCTTCGGCTCGCCGATCAGCTCCTCCGGGAGGCCGCCTCCGAACATATCCCCCGGCATCAGCTCCTCCTCCATCACGGCCGGGGACACGTCGACCCGGATGTTTTTGAGATACTCCGCCACATCGATCAGCGGCTCTCTCCCGTACAGAAGCGCCGGCAATACGAGCAGGATAAAGGCCGCCGCAAGCATTCCGAGAATCATCCTGCTCACCTGGCGGATCGTGCCTGCAGGCAGGCTGGCAATCCTCTGTTTCTGCCTGATGTATTCCTCGATCCCCATGAGATAGCGGGAGATCAGGCAGACAAAGATCTCGGCCGCGAGAAGGCAGCGGATCCACGGCAGCTGAAAATATGCGCCGGCAGCCAGCGCCCAGGAATAGTACGCCAGGAAAAAAATCCCGTGCACCGGCCTCGGCCCGTCCAGAAACGAAGGGCTCTCATCCTTCCGGATCCAAGCGGCACAACGGAGCAGAAAGATCAGCGCGCTCAGAAAAAACGTCACGCCCGGGCCGGACACCAGAAAGACAGCCGCGAGGATGGGCACCGCGCCCAGCAGATACAGCCAGAGCCTGCGCGTGGCGCGCACCAGCACCCAGCTCAGTATGACAGGGATCCATAAGGCGGCGCTTTCGGCCAGATACCCGGCCGTCTCCCGCTGCGTCATCTGAAGGACAGCCGCCGTCATCAGATAGACACCGCTGAAGATCAGAACCGTGTGCAGCCAGGATAGAAATGTCAGGAACGCATCTGTACCCGTCCCTTTCCGTCCCCCGCCGGTCTGTCCGCTCCCGGAAGGCTTCCCTTTCTTTCCCGGAATATGAATCATCCGTCCACCTCCCACTTCAGGATCCGGATCTGCGGCGGCGCAGAGAAGGACACCTTTCCGCCTGGCCCCGCAGGCAAAACCCAGAGAATCCCGTTTCCGCCCGAGGCCAGCAGCTGCAGCTCCTCCAGAATCGATGTCTCCTGATTTTTTGAGATCAGCACATAGATGCCGCCGGACGGTTTTTTCTGCGCTTCCCTGTGGAGCACGGCGGAAATCGGTTCCGCGGTCGCCGGGACGTCAATGCAGGCCAGCCTGCGGTACAGATCCTGTATCCTGCGCTCGCCCGTCTTCAGATGCCAGCTCAGCGTATCCAGGCACGGTTCTTCCCGGCTCCAGTCCATATAGCGGGCGTTGCCGAGCAGGGTAAGCTCCATATTGGCCTTCGCCAGCCGGACAGCCAGAGACGCCGCGATCCGGATCCCTTCCTCGGTCAGCTTCTCTTCGTGCATGATATACGAGTCCTCCACGTCCAGAAATACCGTGACCTTCAGGCTGGTCGTCGAGTCAAACTGATTGACCATCAGGGAATGGTTTCTGGCCGAGGCCTTCCAGTTGATCTGGTTCATGGGGTCCGTCGGCTGATACTCGCGGATCCCCGAAAACTCGAACGGATCCGGATTGAGGCGGTTCTGCACCAGAACCATTCCGTCCAGGGCCCGGCAGACCAGGCGGATCCGGCGCGTGCTGATCTGCGCCGGGTAGACGTAGAACTGAGTCTGCTGCGGGAGGTCCCGGTGGTGCTCCGCCGAGAGAAACAGGTCGTATCCCAGCAGTTCCAGCCCGGTCAGGCGGTAAAAGCCTCTCTTCTGACACACAAACGACAGCCGCCGCACGATCCTCTGATGAAACAGCAGGGAGAAGACGTCCCTGCGGTAGGTCTGGTCTGAGATACTCGCATTCTCCTTCGCATCGTCGGAAAACTTCAGGTTCCTGTCCAGCTTCAGCCAGATTTCCAGAGCCGTGAGCGGCAGAAGCTTGTCATTGATGATCTCCTCCTTCAGGCAGGAGGTATCCCCCTCATAAACGTAAGGATCCGTAAACTCCGCGCGCACGGACAGCCCCCTGTGCCAGAAACGCGCATAGAGCATTTTCTGCCCCCAGTAGCCGGCGGCCACGGCGAGCAGCAGCAAAAACAACATCTACCGTCTCCCCCATTCCTCCGTGGGCAGCGGCACACTCGACAGGATATCCCCGATCATCCGGCCCGCGCTGCGGCTGTCGTCCTCGCCGACCGACAGCTTCAGCCGGTGTGCGAGCACCGGAACCGCCACGGTCTTGATGTCCTCCGGAACCACATAATCCCTGCCCTGCACCATCGCGTACCCCTGCGACGCCCGGACAAAGGCCAGCGTCCCTCTCGGGCTGACGCCGTTCTCCGCCTTCACATGCCTGCGCGTGGCCTGAACGACCTCAACCATATAGCGCAGCAGGTCCTCGTGGACGTAAACGCCCCTGCACTGCTCCTGCAGCGCCGCAAGCTCCTCCTTCCGGCAGACGGGCCGCAGCTCGTCCAGCGGTTCGTCCGTCAGGAAACGCCTGACCATGGCCTCCTCCTGTTTCTGGCTCATCTCTTCCATGGAGATCCGCATCAGGAAGCGGTCCATCTGCGCCTCCGGCAGCGGAAAGGTTCCCAGAGTCTCCAGAGGATTCTGGGTCGCGATCACCAGGAAAGGCTCGTCCAGCGTCCTTGTCACCTTATCCACTGTCACCTGCCGTTCCGCCATGCACTCCAGAAGGCTGCTCTGCGTCTTCGGCGTCGCGCGGTTGATCTCGTCAGCCAGCAGAATGTTGCAGAAGACAGGTCCCTCCGAAAACACAAACTCACTTCGCTTCGCATCGAAATAATTCAGCCCCGTCACATCGGAGGGCAGGAGATCCGGCGTAAACTGCACACGCCCGAACCCGGCCTCCACGGATCTCGCCAGGGCCTTCGCCATCACGGTCTTGCCCGTGCCCGGCACATCCTCCAGGAGCACATGCCCCTTCGCCAGGACACTCGTCAGGATCAGCTCGATCGTCCGCTCATTGCCGATCATGACCTTCGCAATATTATCCTTTACCGACTGTAAAATCTGAATATCCATCTGTACACTCCCGCAATCCCGACATTGTTACCATATAATATAGCACAGGAACACATTTTTGTATATCACATCCGGCAGGTTTGAGACGGTTTTCCCAGTCTCTGCAGCCGCCGATACGCTTCGCTCTTTCTCTGCAGCTGCAGCTATGCTTCGTTCGTCCTCCGCGCCGCAGGGCGGTTTCACAGCTCCATCCGTCTCCTGCCGGGCCTGCCTGCGCGGCGGCCGCCGTTGTCCGCACGGCTCTGCTCCATCAGGAAGCTCACCGCCTCCATATAATGCAGGCGCGAGGCAGCCTCAAGCAGGTCCCCCAGAAGCGCGCGGTACACGGACTTGCAGGCGCCGCTGCCGCCAGGTGCTTCTGTCCCCCGCACACCGGGTGTCTGCGCCTCCATCCCCTGCACACCGGGTGCCTGCGTTTCCGTCCCCTGCACACCGGGTGCCTGCGCTTCCGTCCCCTGCACACCAGGCGGCTGCTCTTCCTGTCCCGGCGCATACCTCATGGGCGGCTGTGCCTGCCTCCCGCTGCCGTCCCGTTTTTCCTCCGCTTGCGCGTCTCTGTCCTGCGCACCGCGCCTGCACAGCTCTGTCAGGAAGCGCAGGCTCTCCAGATCACGCTGCTTAAGAAGCCAGATCCCGATCTCGCGCGCATGCTCTTTTACATAGGCCTCGTACTGCTGTCCCGCCCTCCTGGTCAGGCCGAAGGGAAAGCGCAGACGCGAAAGCGCCATCCGGGCGGTCAGCTCGCCGCTCTCCTGCGCCCTTGCGTACGGAAACAGGACATCGTACTGCGCAAAATCAAATTTTCTCCCCTGAAAACAGTTGCGGTAAAGGATCCCGCTCCCGTGCACATGCGTCTCCAGAATCCGCGCCGGCGTGTTCTCGACGCCTTCCTCATAAAATTCCGGAAAGATGAGCGGAACCGGCCTTAGGCCTTTTTCTCTCTGTCCGGGTTCTTCCCCGGGCGCCGCCCCCGCCGATTCCTCCTGTATCATGTACTCTGCCTCAAGCTCCTCATGCAGCTCGTCCAGCACATCCTTCAGGTGCGACTGCCCGTTCTCATCCGGGTAAACACGCAGACTGCGCACATGGTGGCAGCCCGTAAATACGCCGCTGCCCCAGTCCGACAGCGCGCCGTAAAATTCGACGCGCCGCAGCCTCCCGCAGTTGTAGAAGCAGTACCGCCCTACCCTCTGCACTGTTTCCGGAAGCACAATCTCCTCCAGACGGTCCCCGCAGAGCGCCGGGGCCGGCTCAGCTCCACAACTTCTCTCATTACGCAGCATCGGCGGCACGTACAGCTCTGCCCGCCCGTCCCGCAGGGCCTCCCGCAGCTTCTTTTCATCAAAATGTGCCGAAAACGCATAGGGGCCCAGCTCTGTGACCGGATATCCCCCGAGCGCCTCCGGTATCTCCGCTTTCGCGTCATGTGAAAAACAGCGCAGAATGACTGCGCTGTTCTCTCTGATCTCATATGCAAATGACTGAGCCGGCTCTGCGGCCTTCCATTCCTGCATCGCCCATCCCTCACTGTCTGGTCGTATTCCTGTCTGATGATAAGAGTGCCTTTCCCGCGCCGCAGATCAGAGATGGGTCAGCACAAAGATATCGTAGATTGCGCGCACGGCTCGCTCAAAATCATCGTTTTTCACGCCGATGATAATATTCAGCTCGCTGGAGCCCTGGTCGATCATCTTGACGTTGATATGCGCATGGGAAAGCGCGGCAAAGATCCGGCCCGCGGTTCCCCGCATCGCCCGCATTCCGCGCCCCACGACCGCGATCAGGGCGAGGTCCGACTCCAGATCGAGAGTATCCGGCTGCACCGCCCTGTGAAGTCCCGAGATCACTCGCTGCTCCTTCTCCATAAACTCCGACTGGTGCACGATCACCGTGAAGGTGTCGATCCCCGACGGCACATGTTCGAACGAGATCCCGTTCTCTTCAAACA
The DNA here is from genome assembly GCA_947628955.1 of uncultured Lachnospiraceae bacterium. Lineage (GTDB taxonomy): Bacteria > Bacillota > Clostridia > Lachnospirales > Lachnospiraceae > Choladousia. The sequence continues at coordinate 33,666 of CANRBX010000025.1, forward strand.
CCTGGAGCACCTTGCGCCCGAAGCCGATCTCCGAGTTCATCATGTCTTTTTCAATATTGATCGCGCAAAAGCCCTTCTTGCCCGCGATCCCGGTAATCGTGTACCGCGGCTGGCGGCATGTGCTCTCGACGATCAGCGTGCCTGCGTCCTGCGGCCGGTTCGTGTTCTTGATGTTGATCGGGATCCCTTCTTTGCGCAGCGGAAAGATCGAATCCGCGTGCAGCACCGTCGCGCCCATGTAGGAAAGCTCGCGCAGCTCGCGGTAGGTGATCGTCTCGATCGTCTCCGGATCCTCGACAATATGCGGATCCGTCACCAGGAAGCCTGAGACGTCCGTCCAGTTCTCATACAGATCCGCGTGTACGGCGCGCGCCACGATCGAACCCGTGATGTCGGAGCCGCCCCGCGAAAAGGTCTTGATCGTTCCGTCCTCCATCGCCCCATAGAAGCCCGGAATGACCGCGCGCTCCACGCTCTCGAGCCGTTCTCCCAGTATTTTATTCGTCAGCTCCGGCTCAAACACGCCGTCCTCGTCAAAGCGGACAACCTCCGCGGCGTCGATAAATTCATATTCCAGATACGCCGCCATGATCTTTCCGTTCAGGTACTCCCCCCGGGAGGCCGCGTACTCGCTGCCGGACTGCTCCTCAAATGCCTTCCGGATCTCCGCAAAATCCTGATCCAGCGACAACTCCAGGCACAGGCCGTCGATAATCTCCTGGTATCTGGCTGCGATCGCCGCAATCTTCTGATCCAGCGCCTTCGGATCCCCGGCAGACTGATAGCAGTCGTACAGCATATCCGTCACCTTCGTATCCTTCGCGTCCCTCTTGCCCGGCGCGGACGGCACCACGTACCGGCGTCCCCGATCCGCGTGGATGATCTCGCCCACCTTCTGGAACTGCTCGGCACTCGCCAGAGAGCTTCCGCCAAACTTCACAACCTTTTTCATAATTCCATCTCCTCAGTATGATTTAAAACACTCTGTTCTCCCCGGGAGCCCCGTTTCTGAACATTTTGCCGGAAAAAGCAAATTCACCTGATCTTTCGGGTGAATTGCTCTTCTGCGCCTCACTGCGCTTCCATATCCGTCTGTCGCGTATGGTGGGTGATCGGGGCGTGTCACTCCCCGATCACATCGGCCATATCGTAGAAGCCGGCCGGCCGGCCCTTGATAAATTTCGCGGCCTGCACGGCGCCCTTTGCGAACACGCCGCGGGAATATGCCGTGTGCTTAAACTCGATCACCTCGTCGAAGCCGGCGAAGATCACCTCGTGCTCGCCGACGATGTTTCCGCCGCGCACGGCGCTGATCCCGATCTCATATTTGTCGCGGCTCTGCCTGCGGCCGCTGCGGTCAAACGTGTACGTATAATCCTCGTCCAGCGCTTCCTTCAGGCTGTCCGCAAGCGCAAGGGCCGTCCCGCTGGGGGCGTCCACCTTGCGGTTGTGGTGCTTCTCCACGATCTCCATGTCGAAGCCGGCCGGAGCCAGCTTCTTCGCCGCGTCCCGGATCAGCTTCATAAGAAGGTTGATGCCGAGGGACATATTCGCGGACCTCATGACCGCGGTCTTTTCGGAGGCCGCACGGATCTGCTCCAGCTGCTCCGGCGAGTAGCCGGTCGTGCAGAGGACCGCCGCCACCTTCTTCTGCGTGCAGTACGCGAGCAGGCTCTCAAGCGCCGCCGGGGCCGAGAAATCGACCACGACATCCGCCTCCTGATCGCAGTCCGCGATATTCGTAAACACGGGGTAGCTCTTGTCCCCCCGGTCTTCAAGATCGATCCCTGCCACGATCTGCGCATCCGCATCCGCCGCAGCGATCTCAGTAACTACGCGGCCCATATAGCCATTGCAGCCGCTCATGATAATTCTGACCATAATTCCCATCCTTTTCCGTCATTTCCGGATCATATGATATGGCCGGGCCAAAAGGCATCCCGGCCCCGTGATTCCACGGATTGCACCGCTACTTTACACTATTGCGCTTCCGGATGTCAACCGCATCCGCAAAAATAGCACGGTTTTGTACGTAAACGTCACAGCAGCCCGTAATTCTTCATCGCCGTCTCCAGGCGCTTCGCATTGGCCTCCTCCATCTCAAACAGCGGCGCGCGCAGCGGTCCCACATTCCTGCCCATCAGGTTCAGGGCCTTCTTGACCGGAATCGGATTGACCTCGCAGAACAGCGCCTCCACCAGCTCGATCGCCTCAAGCTGGAGCCGGCAGCTCTTCTTCACGTCGCCCGCCAGGTAGGACGCCACGATCTCATGCGTCTGGCGCGGCGCGATATTGGACAGCACGGAAACCACGCCGCAGCCGCCGAGCGCCATGATCGGCACGATCTGGTCGTCGTTCCCGGAGTACAGCTCCAGTTCGTCCCCCGCAAGGCTCATCAGCTTTGCGACCTGCGAGATATTGCCGGACGCCTCTTTTACGCCGACAATGTTTTTCACATTCTTCACCAGCCAGGCCACCGTCTCCGGCAGGATGTTGCAGCCCGTGCGGCTCGGCACATTGTACAGGATGATCGGCAGGCTCACCGACCCGGCGATCTGCGTGTAATGCTTCTTCAGGCCGTTCTGAGTAGCCTTGTTGTAGTACGGAGAGACCAGAAGCAGCGCATCCGCCCCGTCCCTCTCCGCCTCCTGCGACAGCTGGATCGCGGTGGCCGTGCAGTTCGAACCCGTACCTGCGATCACCGGGATGCGCTTCGCCACCTTTCGGATCGCGTAGCGGATCACCTCTGAGTGCTCCTCCATCGTCAGCGTTGCGGACTCGCCGGTCGTGCCGCAGATAATGATCGCGTCGGTCCCGCCTGCGATCTGCTCCTCCAAAAGCTCCCCGAGCTTGTCATAATTTACTTCCCCATTGTCATACATCGGCGTGACGATCGCCACACCTGCACCCTTAAAAACTGCCATATGAATCCTCCTCTTCTTTTCCATTCCTTTCCATCGCACAAAAAAGAGCTGCCGACAGACAGCTCTAAAGAATACACCGGTTCCTTCTCCAGATAGCTCTCCATCGTATCCGATGACAGTCATGCAGTTTTTCACTGCATGCCCAAGAAAACAGTCCACGGGAACTGCCCTCTTTCGGCGTTCTTCCCTTTCCGCGGCATTCCTCTGTGCCCGAACACATCCAGCCGTGTACTAATGAATCACGCAACCTCTATCACTCAGAATTTACCTAACTATAGCATTATTAAATTGTATTGTCAATGGGTTTGCGGCCTCAAACTGTATCCGGGAGCGTATCTCACGCCAGTCAGTCTCACGCCGCCGGTTTCATGCCTGCCCGGGTTTTCGACAGTTGAATAGAGGAAAAATCGCCACAGGCCCCATAAAGTCTGTATTTTTTTGTCAAATTTTTT